>JBEKSO010000044.1:0-14837 GCA_049516935.1 Thermoguttaceae bacterium | reverse complement strand
GCCCATATCGTACCGCGATCAGGATTTCGGCATGGTCCGGCTGCGTGGATTCGGAAAATATTCGTTTCGCGTAAAAGATTCTTCGCTGTTGGTAAATACCTTGGTCGGCACCCAGGGAAAGTACACCACCGATGCCGCCACCTCGTATTTCCGCGATTTGATCGTCTCCCGCCTGGCCGATATTTTGGGGGCATTGAAAAGCGGGGTCCTGGATCTACCGGGCCATTACGACGAGCTTGCCGGCCAGACTAAACTCAAGGTCGCCCAGGAATTCGGCAAATACGGCCTCGAGTTGGTCGACTTTTTCATCAACGCCATTACTCCGCCAGAGGAAGTGCAAAAAGCCATCGACGCCCGCAGCTCGATGGGGGCGGTGGGCGATCTGAACGCATTTCT
Source organism: Thermoguttaceae bacterium (assembly GCA_049516935.1). Taxonomy (GTDB): domain Bacteria; phylum Planctomycetota; class Planctomycetia; order Pirellulales; family Thermoguttaceae; genus JBEKIK01. The sequence continues at coordinate 14,441 of JBEKSO010000044.1, read as the reverse complement.
CAAGTTCCAGGCCGCCAACAGCATGGCCAAAATGGCCGAACAAAGTGGCGGAGGCGGAGGACTGGGACAAGGCGCACTGGGCATGGGCATGGGGGCCGGATTCGGCATGATGATGCCGGGCATGATCCGAGAGGCCATGGCCGGCGGCGGGGCTTCTGTCGCAGGGCCATCGCCCGCACAGGCCGGCGGTGTCGCCGGCGCTGCCGCGGCGGGGATGGGCGGGGGACCGAACTTCGCCAACCTGCAAGCCGCTACTGCCGATCCCAAAGTAATTGTGCGAACCGTGGCTACCGCGGGCGGATATAAAATCGAAGAGTCGGGCGAGAGCATGCAAATTACCATCCCAGTCGGTGCTTTGCGCAAGCAACGGGTGACTGTGGAATTCAGCCAAAAAGACGCCGATGGCAACGCTATCGTCAATTACTGGTCCGTTTGCGGACCGTTTTTGGAAAAGAACGCTGCCGCACTTTTGCAGTACAATACAACCACCATTCACGGGGCCTTTGCCGTGAAAACCATTGCCGACAAGCAAATGGTCGTGCTCCAGACAAATCAGCCGGCCGATACGATTAGCGCCCTGGAAGTCAGCAAGGTGCTTGCCGCCATCGCCTGGCAGGCCGATCAAGTCGAGCAAAAACTCACCGGCGCGGACGAGAACTAAAGATCATATTTAGCCCCCGGTGAACACACCGGGGCCTTGGTCGCGTCTTTATCCACGCTATAAATGATTGAAACTGCCCGCGGTTTCGCAATGAGTTTTGGTTTAGCCCGGCCACTTGTGGCCGGAGCAAAAGTGGAGGCTTAGCAGGTAGAGCATATGTTAAACGTGGATGACTCTGCTGCAACGGGCAAAATCGATAGAAAAACGGAGAACCTCTTTCGACTTCGCCGCACCGGTTCAAGAGCTAGCATCGCCCAGCCCGAAATCAATGACACTTCTCAATCAGGTGTTTGCCCATGAAATTATCTTCCTTCTCCTACTCTATGATTTTCCGATGCCTTTTCCTTGGATTGGTACTTTCGATTACTCTCGACCTTCGCGTCTTCGGTGATCCTCAGCCAGACACCGAACGAATCCGGCAGTTAGATCGTAAGATTGAGGCGTTGGCAAGCCGGAATAAAGAGCCAAGGATCCTTTGCCTATATGGGAATGATGAAGTGCCATTATTTATCGATGACTATGACTGGGATGAGCAAGCCCGGATTTCTGGCGTGCTTGAATCTTTGGAAAAAGACAAGTCTGATCAGATGTGGTGGTGCCTGATGAATCACCTTGATGATCAGCGTTATGCACTTACTGGCAATTGTAATGAATTTGTAGAAATGACTGCATATAACTTCTCCGTCGGTTCTTTATGTAAACACATCGCAGGCAAAAATCTGGGCGAGCCATATGCCCGATATTTACCGGCTGAGGAATGGAGATTTCTTTCGAAGTCTGTGTTTCATCCACAATATGAATTCTGGGATCATAAAGAAAAATGGGTTGGCAAACCTCTGTATGAGATACAGATAGCAGTCTGTCAACGCGCAATTGAACAGATGGCGTTGGCAGAGGGAATCACATCAGCTTATGGCGGATTAAGTCCCGCACGAACGTTTACAGCAGAAGAAAAAGCGAAGTTTATCGAAGACGTAAAGAAAGAAATCGAACAACTGCAACATAATAAAAAGGCCATTACATCAACGAATATCAAATTGCCGGATTTCTGCGTTGTATGCAATGCGAATCACGCCAAATTGGCTCGCAGTTTATTAGATAATGAGGAGAATCTGATTCTTCGCTTATTCAGCGATTTGGCCAGTCATAACAAAGCGCCGCAGATTGTTAGGATTGGCGATAAGATCGTCCCACTTTTTCCGGAAGATTATGACTGGTCTGATCAGGATCGTGTACTACGAGAAATTAGTTCAATCGCGAGGCTGAATGCTGATCTGCTCTGGCCGAAACTCTTTAAGTGCCGCGATACACGATATGCCTTGACTGTTTCGCGCGATGGAGTGGCAATGAACCTTTCGGTTAAAGATCTTTGCAAAGAAATTGCCGCTATATGTTTTTCAGAGCCATATTGGCGAAACATGCAAGACTTCGCAGGTGATATAACCCGCGTTATTCCGGAGCAAGACAAATTCGAGAGCAATCCTGAACTGTGGCTTGCCGATGGTTGGAAATCAGAGCTTTATCAATTACAAATCAGCGGATGTGAGTGGGCAATTGGGGAGATGACCTCTAATAATACGATAAAGGCCGCTGATTCCAATGGTTTGCACACTGTGACAGCAAAAGAAAATGCTCGATTTAAAGAAGATGTGGAGAAGGAAATTCAATTATTACGGGATAGAAAAACTGCAATTAGAGCATATTCTCTAGAGGGCTTATATAAAAAGGGAAGGTGGCTAATCGGAAAAAACACTTATAATGCTGAGATCGCCAAGCAGATCCGCGAAACTTATGGAAAGAATAAAAAGCCCAACCTTTCAAATGAAAACAAATGAGCCCACAACCGATTGGAAGATGTTAACGAAACTGGAGTCTAAATTATCAACCCCGGGCGATTTTGCTGCAAGGATTAAATGGGACTCCAAAAGATGCTGTAGAACCTCTGTGACCTGTTATAACAATGACTAATATGTCCACGAATGGTACCCATACCGAATTTGATGATACTTGATATATTAAATTCATCCTTCATCCTTTTTTCCGTGGATGCACGCACACTTTCTCTTCTTTGGAATACATTGCTTCTGTCCGGGGCGACGTGCGCGCTGAGTGTGCCCATTGGAACTCTGCTTGCCTGGCTGCTGTGGCGGACCGATTTGGCCGGGCGGAGATTTTTCTTGGGGCTTATGGGCGTGATGATCTTCGTGCCGCTGTATTTGCAGGCCGGGGCGTGGCAGGCGGGTTTTGGCGACCAAGGCTGGTTTACGCTGGCGACAAATTCTTCGGCCTGGTTGACGGGCTGGCGGGCGGCGATCTGGATCCACTGCCTTGCGGCCTTGCCCTGGGTCGTGGGCATCGTGGGCATCGGACTGCGACTGGTGGAGCCGGAACTGGAAGAGCAGGCCCTTTTGGACGGGTCGGCCAGCCAAGTATTTTTCCGGGTTTCGCTCCGCGGGGCAATGCCGGCCGTGGGCATGGCCGCGATTTGGGTGGCTGTCATAACGGCGGGCGAAATGACCGTGACCGACCTGTTTAGCATCCGCACGTACGCCGAGGAGGTTTACACTCAGGCCGCCGCTACCGCCTCGGAATTGGACGCCGCTCCGCCTTCCGTCCTACTGGGCATCGTAATCACGACCCTGCTCATTATCGGAGGTTTTGGGCTCTGTTATGGCCTTTCGCCCAGTCGCCGGCCGCTTAGTTTGCGGCGATATTGGACTTTTCGACTGGGACGATGGAAGTTTATTTATCTTTTGGCGGCGGGATTATTCTTCTTGCTCATCTCGGGCGTGCCCTTGGGAAGCCTGGTTTACAAGGCCGGGGTCGTGGTTGCCCAAACTGATGCCGGGCGGATTCGATCTTTTTCCACGGCTAAATGCCTGGCTGTAATTTGCTCTGCGCCGGAGAAATTTCACCGGGAGTTGGGTTGGTCGCTGTTGATCGGCGTATTATCGGCCACGGCGGCCGTGCTGACGGCAATCCCATTGGCATGGATGGCGCGAAAAAAAGATTCTCGAAGCGCGACCGACGGTCGCGGCTTTATGAATGGCGCGACCAATGCTCGCGATATTCCACAAAGCGCGACCAATGGTCGCGGCTTTACATTCAATTTGAAATTTGCAATTTACAATTTACAATTTGCAATAATTGTATTGGTTATCGCCGTGCTTCTGACCGTGCCCGGGCCGATCTTGGGCATCGCCGTTATCCGCTTGTTGAACCGGCCGGAATTGCCAGGTCTGGTGTGGTTGTACGATCAATCGATTCTCGCCCCGTGGCTGGCGGTTTATCTGCGGAGCCTGCCGATTGTTGCGCTAATAATGTGGCAGGCATTGCAAACCGTGCCGGCGGAAATATTGGAAAGCGCGATGATCGACGGGGCGGGGCCGGTTGTGCGATTGTGGCGGATCGCCCTGCCCATGCGCTGGCCGGCGGCCGCGGTGGCCTGGCTGGCCGCATTGGCGATATCGTTGGGCGACTTGGCTGCGAGCATCCTGGTTGTGCCGCCCGGAGTGACGACACTTTCCATTCGCATTTTCGGGCTTTTGCACTACGGCGTGGAAGACCAGGCGGCCGGCATCTGCTTGGCGATGATTGCGATATTCGCCCTTTTGGCCTGGGGCGTATTTCGATTGGCGCCCCGCATCAGTCGCGCGAAATAGCCGGAATAATCGGTAGAATCATAATGGTTTGCAACGGCACACGGAGTGTGCCTGCTACATTACACGGACGATACACGGAGTGTGCCTGCTACATTCTTAGCGGCTTTATGTATAATGAATAGATGAGAGCGATGTATATACGCCAGACTTTACTTTGTTTGATTATCTTCCTTGGCTGGACCGCCGCGGTTCCGGCCATGGATCAAGTTACTTTTCGCCACAAAGGGCGGGAGATGACCGAGAGCGGGCGGGTGTTGATTACCGCCGAGGACGGCGGATTATTGCTCCAGGGCCGGGACGGCGTGATTTGGCCGATTCAGCCGGACGAATTGATCAAGCGCACCAGCGACGATGAGCCGTTCGAGCCTTTCACCCGCGACGAGATGGCCAAACGCCTGTTAGCCGAATTGCCAGACAATTTCCAGGTTTTGCCAGTCAACCAGTACAAGCACTATTTGATTTTTTACGACACTTCCAGGACCTATGCGCAGTGGGCCGGTTCGCTTTTCGAGCGGCTGTACATGGCGTTTACCAATTATTGGACTCATAAGGGATTCGAGTTGGCCGAACCGGAGTTTCCGCTGGTGGCAATTATTTTCGCCGACAAGCAGGCGTACTTGAAGTTCACCCGCCCCGACTTGGGCGAGGCGGGCGAATCGATCATCGGCTATTTCAGCCTGGCTTCGAATCGGATGACGATGTACGATTTGACGGGGGCGGCCTCGGCCGGCAGGCCGTCGGTCAGCGTGAGCACGGGCGCGCAGATAAACCAAATCCTGGCCCAGCCCGATGCCTTGCAGACCGTTTCGACCATCGTTCATGAAGCGACACATCAAATCGCATTTAATTGCGGGCTGCATACGCGGCTGAGCGATTGCCCGGTCTGGTTCAGCGAGGGGATTGCAATGTTTTTTGAAACGCCCGATCTGAACGGTCAAAAGGGCGGTTGGAGCGGGATTGGGGGCGTGAATCGAGTCCGCCTGGAGCAATTCCAGAATTATCTTTCCCGCCGACCGGCCAATTCGCTGCAAACGCTGATCACCGCCGACAAACGCTTGCAAGAGGTCAAGCAAAGCCTGGATGCATACTCCGAAGCCTGGGCCTTGACGTATTTTCTCATCAAACAGCATCCCAAGGAATATATCACTTATCTGCGGATGCTATCCCAGAAAAAACCTCTTTTGCGTGATTCGCCGGAAACGCGACTGAACGAATTCCAGCAGGCATTCGGGAATATCAAGAAGCTGGATACCGAATTCCTCCGCTACTGGGGCCGCGCGCGATAAGCGGCGCTATCCATATTGCGATAAATGTGCATCGCGAAACCGCAAGCGGTTTGGAAAAAAACAAGCTTTTTTTCCAACGGCACACGGAGTGTGGCTGCTACATTGTTTTATTTTGCCGGGATGCGTTTGAGAGTGAATTCCCTTCTAGGCGCCGATTCATCATCCCCGCCAAAACCTTTGATTTTCATTTTGATTTCATCGCCGGAGATTTTGCAATCGTGACCGATGGTGTTGCCGCCCACGTCCACGTCGAAGGAGAACTCATCGCCTTTGACCTTGCCGTTGGTTAGTTCTATTTCTCCCATTTGCGATTCGACCTTGCCGGTGAGCTTATCTCCGTCCACCTTGAAGGTGAACGTAAGTTCCATCGAATCTCCGTTGGGAGTCTCGAATTTGCTCAGCCAGCGGCCATTGATGTCGACCGGGCGGGATAGGGTGAATTCCCTTTCGCCCATCGGTCCTTTGGATTTCATCTTGATTTTGCCGTCTGAAAGTTTGCCTTGGTAATCGATGGTGCTATCGCCGATATCGACGTTAAAGGAGAGTTCATCGCCTTTGACATTGCCCGTCTTGATCTCCAACTCTCCCCTGGGCGATTCGACCGCGCCGGTCAATTTTTCTCCGTCGACCTTGAAGGTAAAAGTCAGCTTCATTTCCTGGCCGTCTTGGCGGGTGATTTTTCCTTCCCACTTGCCGGCGAGTTTCGATTTGCTTTCGTCTTTCTTGGCATCTTTGGCTTGAGTGTCGGCGGGTTTTTGCTCCGCGGGCGCCGCTTTTTCCTGGGCATTGAGTAAACAAGAGCCGGCAAAACAAAATACAATGGCGGCGGTTAGTGCGACTGGTTTCATTAAATTGTCCTTTCGATTGACTTGAGAATGCGCTGTTTATTGACCTGTAAGGAACTATTTATACCAATTACAACTTAAAACAGCGCATCATCGCGTGTTTACGCTACGCGAAAACACGCTCGATTATGGATAATAGACGCGCTGAATTAAGTTAGAACGCGTATTACAAGCATTTTGCACTGGGCGCATTATCTAACATGCTATTATAGCTTGTCAATATGGGCAAATATCATAAGTAAGGTGCATCGCGAAACCGCAAGCGGTTTGTTTTGTGCATCGCGAAACCGTAAGCGATTGGTTGTGTGCATCGCGAAACCGCAAGCGGTTTGTTTTGTGCATCGCGAAACCGTAAGCGATTGGTTGTGTGCATCGCGAAACCGCAAGCGGTTTGTTGGCAAATGATTGTATTAGCCCGCGGCCAGTTGGCGTTCAACTTGGCGGATGGCCTCGTCCACGGTCCAGGCCCGCTGGGCCAGGTCGATGGAGAGTCCGCCGGCCACCCAGCGGTCCACGCGTTTTTGCGCGGATACCACGGTGCTGTGGCTGCGGCGTCCGAAGTAGCGGCCGATTTCGCTTAATGCCGCCCGGGTATGCTTGCGGGCCAGCCACATGGCCAGCATTCGGGGATGGCTGATGCTTTTGGATTTGTCGTCGGCCTGCAGGCTTTGCGGTTCCAGACCGAACGCCTGGCAAACGGCCTTTTCGATGTCGCCCAGGCGGACCATGCGGGTGGAGTTGTGAACCATTTCCCGCAGGGCCTCATCGGCCATGGGCAGGGTGATGGGCTTGCCCAGGGCCTCGCTGGTGGCTTGCAAGCGGCACAGGGCGCCGGAGAGTTCGCGGGCATGATTGGTCAAACGCGAGGCGACATATTCCTGCACGTCTGCCGGCAGGTGCAATTTCATCCGCCGAGCCAGTTGGGCGACAATGCCCAAGCGCGTGGCATAGTCCGGCGGTTCGATGCGGCAGACCATTCCGCTGGCCAGGCGCGTGGTGAGTTCGGGTCCTAATTCGGCCAGTTCGGCGGGCGAGCGATCGGCCGCAAACACCAATTGCCGCCGATCGCGCATGAGCGTATCGACGGTGTGCAGCAATTCGACCTGCGTGGCGCGTTTGCCCACGAAGAATTGCAGGTCGTCGATTATCAACAGACCCACGCCGCGGTATTTGCGGCGGAAACTGGGCAAGCCGCTGCCCCGCAGGGCCTCGAGAAAATGGCTGGTGAATTGTTCGGCGGAGAGATACAAGGCCGATAGATTGCGGGAGTTTTTTCGGGCGGCGGACCAAATGCCTTCGAGCAAATGGGTTTTGCCCACGCTGCTTGGTCCGAAAAATAGCATAGGCGAGAATTGGCCCATTTGGCGGACGACCATTTCGGCCGAGGCCAAAGCCAGCCGGTTTTGATATCCGGCGACAAAACTTTCCAGCGTGGCGAATTTGCGGCCGGATGAAGCAGGGGCGAGTTCGGACGTTTTAGCGGGCGGATTTTCCAGGTGCACGGTCATGGGGATGATGGCTGGTCCCGGCGCGGCAGCACAAGCCGTCGAAGTGTCGGTTTTGCCGTTTTTGGAATCGGACATTGGTAGACCCTTATGGTCCGCCGCGTTGGCGTCGATCCGCAGGTCGATCGCCGGACAATGTCCCAACACTTCGACGCAGGCTTCCTCGATTTGCCGGCGGAAATTGCCGGATATCCAATCGCGGAAACATTGGTTGGGCACCCCGATCAACAGCGACCGACCGTCGTAGTCGATGCGCGTGCCGGCGCCGAACCACAAATCAAAGCGTTTTTGTCCGACCTTGTCGCCCAGTGTTTTGCACAAAGCCGACACGATCTCCATATCGTCCCTGGTCACTTCCTACACGTCCCTAGTGCGCACTATCTACCGGCCGTCCGCAAAAAAATATTTATCAAAGCTAACCAATTTTGTAAGACGACTTTCAAAGTCGTCTTATTTCAATAATTCGGAATGATGTCGGAGATAGAGGCGCTTGCTGCAACGGCAGACGCCGCCTTGGTCCCTTTGTTTTGTAACACGCGAGAGACTGATTCTAACCTTGCTAGCAAAGATGTCAAAGGCCCCCCGACCATCTTGTCGAAAATTTTTTTCCCGGCGGAGCCTTATGCCCGAATCGCGGGAAAATACCGATTTATGAGCCATAAAAAATTATAATTGTGATCCTGGCTTTGCGGACCTTTGATCGTGGATAAACTGTTCAAACCGGGTATGCCAAGCCCTCGCCGAAAAGGCGCTTAATAGGCTAAAGGTATTTGCACTTATAGACTTGCCGCGTGCAGGGAATCGGCCGTTGGCAATGCTGAATCGGGAAAAGCTGTAGAATCACCCATTATCGCGAGAAAATTCGATAATAAATCCGCCGTTGGTCCCAAGTGCGAAACCCCACCGATGCGTACATATCAATTGCCGGAGTATTGGATGCGTCGACTGCCAACACCAAGCGTGGCCTGCCCGCTTGCCTGGCGACCCATTGAGCGCGCCTTGCGATGTCCGCCCCCCAATGTTGCCCCCGATTTTCGGGAATTACTCCCATATAGACCAGTTCCATGTTATCGTATCTGGGATGATCGGCCAGAAGCAGACAACCCACGTCGCGATTTTCATAACGCACGAGCAGCCAACGGCCGGGTAAAAAATCCCCAGTCGCCCGATAGCCCGCCAACACGTCGTCCAATTGACGCACATGATTGAGTGTTGGGCAATCCAGAGTTTCCTGATATGTTGCAATCACAATGCGTGCCAATCGATCGTGATTTTGTGAATTATAAGCCTCGAATTCCAACGGGCAGGGCAAAATAGCATGAGGGAAATCGTCTTCTAGGCAGACCAGGTAAAGCAAGTCGGTTAGATAATCGAATCCTCCCTCGCTCAAAGTCTTTTCATCTTCCGCAGCGACGGCTTCCAACAAGATTTGTGCCATGCAAACCGGGCCTTGGTCGAGCCATTTGACAATGGCCCGCAACAAACTAACCGCCGTGCCCGCGGTTTCATTTTGAACCAAACCAGGCAACCAAACTTGGGCATATTTTCCCGGCTGAATTTGTGAAAAAATCGAACCCACTAACGTGCCGCTCCGATAAGCCCCCAACAAACCCTCCCAGGGATGATTAGTGGTTGATGATGCCGATGAAATCGATTCGATGTGCCGCTGGCGCTCCTCGCGGGGCAAATAACCGAATGCCAATTCGAGCGCCGCGGATCGATCCTCGGGCAAAACCGGACAAATTCGCAGGGATTGATAATCATCAAAGGCCATGGGAGAAGAATACATTAAATCGACGATTAATGTTAGTCAACATTCACACAAAAAACTGCTATAATTGTAAGTATTAAGGTGCAAGAGAAGGAAAAATGGAAGGGGGGATAAGGTAGATGCAATAATTTGGATATAATAATGAAGTATACAAAAAATATATTCTCCCCTTTCTCCTTGTTACACAATCAGGAGATTAGAAAATGAGACTGCACTGTTCGACCCTTATCCGGCTTGTGGTTTTGCCGTTATTTTATTTTATCCTGGGGGGCGTGGTGTTAGCCCAGACGACTTTGGACCGACTCGAGCAACAGATTCGCCAGCGTGTGAGTCCCTCACAGGGGGGCACTTCTGTGTATCGTTCTGGGGCCACTGGGCCTGCATCCTCTGTTCCATCGCCCCCGCCTGCGCCTTCCCCCGATAATATAACGAATAATCCCGCGCCGGTTTATCTTGGTATGACGGCGGACGATCGCAAGGATCGCGGTCGCGGGGTGCGGATCACCGAAGTTCGACCGGGCGGACCCGCCGAAAAAGCCGGATTACTGAAACAAGACCTGATTACAGCACTTGCCGGCACGCGAGTGCGGCAATTGAGCGACTTGACCGAAATTCTCGGGGTTTACCAACCGGCCGATGTTGTGGAATTTGACATTCTTCGCGACGGCGCGGCGAAAAAGATAAAAGTCACTCTCGGCCGCCCTCCGGCCGCGCCTGGACCGGTAAATCAAACGGCCGAGATGATCCCCTTGCCCCCGGGCGAATTAATTCTGCCTGATCCTGGGACTGCCAAAACAACGGCGCCGCCCGCCAAGACAATCCCTACACCCGCCCCAAAAAACTCCCCAAGCGACCGGGAAACTATCGAACAATTGCGAAACCACATCGCCGAACTGGAACGCCGCATAAGCGAGTTGGAACGGGAATTAGCCGAAGCGCAGAAAAACAAATAGCAAAGCAACCTAGATCACATTTAATAGCCGGCGTCTAACAGCCGCCGGCAGGATTTCGTAACACTCTTTCGATCACCTGGCGCGGGGCACCGATGTCCAAGACGTGCAGTCTGCCCACGTATTTTTCCGCACCTGGGGTAAAGAAGCCGGTTTTGGCGGCTACAAAAGTGCACGTCTGGGTTGCACGGATCGTGTGGCGAGCGGCTATGCCCGTGTCGCAATCCAGGCCGCTGGGTAAATCAACGGCCAGCTTGGGCGCGGGCGCCGCATTTAATTGATCGATTACCGCGTCCAGCGGCGGGCGGGGCTCGCCTCGGGCGCCGGTGCCCAAAAGGGCGTCGACGATCCACGCGGCATCGGCCAGCAGTTCGGCAAGGCGCTGCGGATCGTGGCGATTGCCGAAAATCTCTATCGGCACAGTGGTTTTTTTCAAGATCCGGAAGTTCACATCCGCGTCGCCGGTCAATTCATCCGGCTCGGCCCAAAGCAGCACTCGAACCGCATGGCCTCGCAGGTCCAAATGCCGAGCGACGACGAATCCGTCACCTGCGTTATTGCCTTTGCCGCAGCAGAGCACAACCGGACCAGCGATCCCCAGTCCGCAGAGCACGTCGGCAACGCCCCGGCCGGCATTTTCCATTAATACCAGGCCCGACAGGCCGAATTCCTCCGCCGCCGCCCGGTCCACCCGCCGCGATTGCTCGCGAGTTAATGTTGGATGATTCATGGGAATGGTATCTTTGTGATGAAGTATGCGCACATTATTTCTATATTGTAAATTGGACATTGCAAATTTCAAATTGCAAATTGAACAAAGATAAGATTTAAGTTTGTCCAAGTTTAAATTTGCAATATGTTCTTCTTTTCGGTCTAGTGTTAATTGGCATTTTTGTGATAAATTATAGCAGTTCGATTTATTTTTTCCATGCAGGGGATGCGCAATGCGAAGTTTAGCTATTTTTCTGGTTTGTATTTGTATATTATTCCCCTCGGGGTGCGATAATGCTTTTTCCAACCGGCCGTTGCCGCCGATCGAGGTTTACTTTTCGCCCGAGGGCGGATGCACCGAGGCCGTGGTCCGGGAAATCGACGCCGCACAGTCCAGCATCCTTATTCAGGCTTACAGTTTCACATCCACTCCGATCGCCAAGGCCGTTGTCGAAGCATATAACCGCGGCGTGCACGTGGAAGTGATCCTCGACCGCAGTCAAAAGACCGAGAAATACACGGAGGCCGACTATTTGCACAATCACCGCGTGCCGGTGCTTATCGACAGCGAACATAAAATTGCCCACAACAAAGTCATGATTATCGACGGCCAGACGGTGATTACGGGATCGTTCAATTTCACCAAGGAGGCCGAAGAACGCAACGCCGAAAACCTGCTGGTGATTCGCGATAAAATCCTCGCCGACCAGTATACGGTCAACTGGAAACTCCACGCCGATCATTCGGAGGAATACGCCGGCAGAAATGCGGAGTAATCGTAGAGACAATGCCAAAAGCAAAAAAATTTAATGAGGAGATTGTCGTGGTGGTTTCCTGGCGTTTTAGCCCTCACCCACTGCCCCTCTCCCAATGGGAGAGGGGAGTAATATGCAAAACTCCGGTTATAACTTAGTCGGTATTCATCGCGAAACCGCAAGCGGTTTTTATCACGCGAAACCGCAAGCGGTTTTATTTATCCCGCAAGCAGTTTTTATCACACGAAACGGAAATGGTTTTATTCATCACGCAAGCAGTTTTCGCTCATCCCTCATCCTTCATCCCTCATCCTTCATCCTTTTTACAACTCGATTACCGCAGCGACGAGTTTATAGCAGAGTTCCGGCTTGCCGTATTCCTTGAATTCTTTGGGCTCGGTAAGGCTGACCGTCAACAGGCATTCGGGTTTGATTCTTTGTTTTTTATTGAGACGGAGCGTCGCCTCGGGATCGGTTATGCTCAGGCAATATGCCGGACCGGCGGGCACCAGCGAAAACCGGGCTTGCCAGCGGATTGGTATGCGCGGATCGGGTTCGAAAGTCACGTTTGTGGAATGGATCAGTTGCAGAGAGGTCCATTTCTGCGGAGGCAGTAGTTCCAAATCGGAGGGCTGGACGGTTTTGCCCGGACCATGCAGGACGGTTTTATCCCAGGTGCAATACTTGAGAAGATCACCCGCATTGACCCGCCCGGCCAGGCGCCAATTCCAATTTTGCATGAGGCGGTTCTCACATTGGAAGCGGGTGGCAAAGGCCGGCGGGTCGAGTTCGAGTTCGATTATGTCTAAGGGAGTAAACAACCGGCCGCTCAGAAAAGTTTTTTCCTCCGGGATCGCGCCTCCGCGGGGCGGAACGGGTCGAACCCACAGGCCCGAAGCGATGTCGATTCCGGCCACGCATCGGCCGCCGTCACGGCGGGAGTTTGCCAGGCAGATCAAGCGGGTCATTTGCCCCTCCCCTTATTACAGATGCACTATAGTCACGTTTTCCCACGCTTCCTTGAGATATTCGGCAGCCAGGCGGCGGTGGCAGTGTTCCGGCGTCGGCTCGCTGCAAAGCAGGCATGAACAATCAAAGTCTTCGGATTTAAGATTATTAGCCGGTTTGCGCTCTTCAATAAGTCGCCGATATCGGATTTCGTACTCGTTCCAGTCGATCCGTTTTTTCTTGTAGTCGACGAGTATTTCCTTCGTCGGCGCAAGGTCTCGCTCGTGCACGTAGTCGATATCCGCAATGACGCGCAAAAAGTAATCCAAATCGCGCTTCTTGGTAAAACCGGCCAACTGCGAGACATTATTCAGGCGGATATCGACCAGGCGCCGCACGCCGGACTTTTTTAGCGTCTCAAAAAATTCCTTGGCCGACTTTCCCGCAAACCCGACCGTGAACAGCGTGATAGAGGGCGTAGGATTCCTTGTTGCGGGGTCAGTTGTCATTGCTTCATTTCCTCGTAGTTGTAGCGGAAAGCGATTTCCAGCCCGCGCTTGTCATAGGCGCGGCGGATCATTTCTTCTTCGCTCAAGTCGGGTTCGAAAAGGGTTCGCTCGATGCCCATTTTTTTAACAAGGCGTTTTTCGGTACGTTCATGATCTTCCAGGCCGGCGTCGGCCAAAATGTGCTTGATTTGGAGCCCAGAATCGCGCAGGTGACGGCAGATTAGAATCGTGCGGTGGCAGTCCAGGGGTTCTTTTTCCGCGCACATTATGGCTAGTGGCGACGTCAAAGCAAGCCGGCGCAGCCGCGAGAGACCTTCTTGAAACGCTGGCAGCACGGCAATCTTCTCGTAAACAGCCATGCCATCCTGGTAGCATTCTTGCTCTTCGCGTCGGGCGCCCAATTCCCGGCCCATGAATATATATTCAATTCCAGCCGCCATAAGCCCGGCCGCGATTATCTCCCGGTTGAAATGCTCCAGCCGGCCGTAGGGCGACGAACGCACATCGGCAATCGCCGTGATGTGGTGACGATTCAATAGGGCTAAAAAATCTTCAAGCGAATGATTAGAGTGACCAATGGTAAAGATGGTCAGTTTTTCGCTTGACATGTTATGATTCCGTACTTTTCGCGACAGAAACTAATTACTCAAACTGTAAACGCCCAGCCAACCAGGAGCCGCGTAAACGCGGCTGACAACGCTGCAGGCCAAAGAGTGATAGTAAGTTAATTGACCTCCCAACCTGACGTAAACGTCAGGCCTATTACCGCTGCGCGGAAACGCCCGTAAACGGGCGTGACGCCATGATTTATGCCAATATTGAACATAACTCTTTTACA
>JBEKSO010000043.1:0-14843 GCA_049516935.1 Thermoguttaceae bacterium | reverse complement strand
TGTAAAAGAGTTATGTTCAATATTGGCATAAATCATGGCGTCACGCCCGTTTACGGGCGTTTCCGCGCAGCGGTAATAGGCCTGACGTTTACGTCAGGTTGGGAGGTCAATTAACTTACTATAACTCTTTGGCCTGCAGCGTTGTCAGCCGCGTTTACGCGGCTCCTGGTTGGCTGGGCGTTTACAGTTTGAGATATTTAGGCGTCGTTATGCGGACAGACCTTGAGCCATCCATAGCACATCAAAAAAAGGCATTTACCCTCGTGGAATTGCTCGTGGTGATCGCCATTATAGGCATCTTAATTGCCTTGCTATTGCCGGCCATTCAGGCCTCGCGCGAAGCTGCCCGCAGAATGCAATGCACGAATAATCTCAAGCAAATCGGCGCCGCCGTTTTATTGCATGTAGATGCTCAAACTCACTTTCCCACGGGCGGCTGGGGAATTATGTGGCTGGGCGATCCCGATCTCGGCTACGGCAAGCAACAGCCCGGAGGAGTGTTTTACAACATCCTTCCCGGCCTCGAGCAGTTGAAATTACACGATATGGGCAAGGGAATGTCCGCCGCGGTAAAACGCAGAATGGCCAACTTGCTAAGCCGCTCGCCGCAAGCAGTGTATAATTGTCCTTCCCGGCGCCCCACGACGCTATATCCGCTTGCTCAATCTACCCCGTCGGGCGTAGTGGCCAACAATGCCGACCCCAACCCGGCAAACGACAATTTTTCAGCCCGCGGCGATTATGCCGCTTGTCTGGGCGGCACGATTGTGAATTATGACTTTAACAATCCGCAAGGGGCAAGCACCAGCGCTTTTAACGGCATATGCTATGCCCGCAGTACCGTAAAAAATAAGGATATTCGCCGGGGTACCAGCCACACTATCTTTGCCGGGGAAAAAAATCTCGATCCTGACGCTTATTTTACCAGCACCACAATGGGCGACGACCAGTCTGTTTATAATGGTTTTGATTACGACAACTACCGCTATACTACCTCTCCTCCACGGCACGACCAAAGAGGTCTTGCCGATGCCACCCTGTTCGGCAGTGCACATTCCAGTATCTGCAATTTTGTATTCTGCGACGGGTCCGTGCACGCAATTTCCTACGCCGTCGATGCAAATGCCTTTAGAATCTCCGGCGCTATAGTCGATATCCCCAAACTAACGAGCTCCGCCCCGCTCACCTCAGACTAAGTTTATTGAGAGTCAGGATAATAATGTCGCAAAAAAATCAGAGCCGGGGCGTGCCGCCCCGGCATTTCCGGGCCGACACGGCCCGGCTCCGATGAAAAAATACGACAATACTTATCTGACAATCAATAGCCCACGGTGAATACACCGGGGGCCGTGGTTGCATGATATAGACTACAACCTATGGCAGGCAGGCTACTTTAACCACTACTTTAAGCACATCGCCTCCGCTGCCCGGTCGATCGACGGCCAGGCCCGGGGCATGGACGTCTTGAGGGGCAAACACGACAAAACTTCGCTCGGGCACTATAAAAAAATCCCCCTGCGCGTCATAAAAAACAATGTCTCGCTCCGGATTGTAGTCTTGTTTGATGCTCATCCCCTCGCCAAGCGGCGCATAACCCATCCGCTCGGCCCCTTGAACCACATACTGCACGTCGATGTACTTGCGATGCGATTCCCAAACAATTTCCGCAAGCGGTCTCGGCCGATATCGCTGGACAATCGCATAAATCCTTTGGCCGTCAATCTCATATTTTCCATCCGGCATCTTGGCAAAATCCGTAGTCGCCAGATACTCCAAGGCCTCGCCGACTCGCGATCCCAACTGCCGATAAAATGCCCGATTCTGTATGTGATCGATTATCATAAAACCCGATTCTGTATGTGATCGATTTTCATAGTATTGAGGATATCCGCACTATTTAGCCCCCGGTGAATACACCGGGGGCTTTGCTTGCGGTTTTGTGTCGTGCCCAGGATTATTACATCTCAGGATTTTAGCGTCATGGGGCAGATTGTCAATCTGCCCAAAAAGCAGGTTTGGCAACCTGCTCCCCATGTTTCACCATTCGTCCTCATCCGGCCCTTGATGATCTTTGTCTTCGCCCATGAGCTTTTTGACGCTCCGGATCGTGGAAGACCCCAGCCCAATCACGCCCATCATTCGCTCCACTGGAGCCGTTACCTTGCCAAGCTTGACGTTTATGGCTATTGCACTATCCGGGGCGATGAAAATCCGGTCGCCGGGCATGATTTGATAGTTGGTTTCGGTCGCCCCTCGCTGCGTAATGGCCGTGTAATCGACCGTCAGGATCGTGCCCTTCCTGGAGTTCGTCGCTGATGGCCGTGAAATCCATATTTTCTTGCTCGAAAATTGCGACAGCCCGCCAATCGCGGCTATCGCGTCCAGAACCGTCTCATTGCCGGTAATGGGGATCCGCCGCACGTTGTCGCCCGATCCGGCCCCGTCGGTGATGACGTAAAACACCTTGCTATTGTGTCCCAATACGTCCACCCAAACCTCGGGCGATTCCATGTATTTCGACAAGTGTTTTTCCAACGCCGCCTTGACTTCGGCAATTGTCATGCCCGTCACCTGGACCGTGCCGTACTGCCGCATGTTGATGGTGCCGTCCGGACCGACCAGGTATTGGCCGCTGCCCAAATCGGCGCCGCTCATTCCGCGGCCGGTACTTTTAATTGTTATGCTATCGGAAGATGGAGGCGCATTGCCAAGCACTAAAGGCGGCCCCCCCATCCCAGGTTGGTACAAGCGCATCTCGCCGCGATCGGAAACGGTGGTAGTGCCGCTGTAGGTGTCACCGCTGCTGAATGTGGTGGTTGTGCCTGAGTAGTTGTTTGCGCCGCTAAGGGTCAATGTCCCGGTGCTAACTTTATTTAGCGATTCTCCGCTGTTAGGGGTCCACCCTCGGATGCTAGGCGATGTGCCGACGGTGTTATTTTCGGGCAGAGTGCCTGTAAAAACATATTCAGTTTCGGACGGCGTGATTGAGCCAATTATATTCGCGCTGGCGCTGATGCGGCCAGATCCAGATACATTTTCGGCCGGCGTGCCTGAGAGAGTTATTGTCCCGCTGCTGTTGCCCGTGTATTTAGCGCCGTTTAAGACAAGGATTCCGCCACCGGTTTTATTTTCGCCCGGCGTGACTGCGCCGGTCACATTCAGGCTGGAACTGCCGGATTCGGTTGCGGCGCTGCCGGAAGGTTTTACCTCATCGGATTTTTTCGCCGGCTGATTTTCGCCGCCCCGGCCGGCCTTGGCACAGGTAACCTCGATTTGAATTATGTCGGGCGGCTCGATGCGATAAGTCGGCAGCGGACGCATCGCCAATTCCCTGGGGATTTCAACGCCCGCCTTTTTAAACCATTCTCCTGCCTCGTCATCCGCTGCGAAAACCGCCCCTGCGCATCCTACGCCCGCGCTGAGCACGATCAACAATAAACCACGATGAATTAATGTATGTGTGGGCATGATATAGACCCCCTCCCAATAAAAATGTGATATTTAGGTAGCGTTAACTTGTACTTTTACGGCTCTTCCTGCTGGGGCCAGATTTTCTCGACGCTATCGATGGTCGCAGCCCCCAGCGAAATCAATCCCATTATTCGCTCCACTGGCTGGGTAATCTTGTTGACTTTATTGCTCAGCGCGATCGCGCTATCTCCGGCGATGAAAATCCGGTCGCCAGGCATGATTTGATAGTTTGTTTTCGTGGCCCCGCGCTGCGTGATAGCGTAGTAATCGATGGGCAGGATCGTCCCCTTCTCGGAATCCGACGGAGATGGCCGTGCAATCCACATCTTCTTGCTGGAAAACTGCGACAGTCCGCCCACTCTGGCCACTGCGTCGAGCACCGTCTCGTTGCCTGAAATGGGTATCCGTCGCACGTTGTCGCCCATGCCCGCCCCATCGGTAATGATATAATAAACTTTACTGTTGTAGCCCAATACGTCGACCGTAACCTGGGGCGATTCGAAATATTTCGCTAGCAGCTTTTCCAAGGCCGCCTTAGCCTCGGTAAGCGTCGAGCCCATCACCAGAACCGTGCCGTACTGGCGGAGATTGATCGTGCCGTCCGGTCCCACCAGGTATTGCCCTGTAACCGGTTGCGTGGCAGCGGTTCGGGTCAGTTGCACGGAGACCTTCGGGTCATGTAGTATTTCCTGTAGCCTGCTGGTGATCGCCTTCGTGGCTTCGTCGATGGTCATGCCGCCCACGCGCACGTTCCCGTAGGCCGGCCCAAGGCTGACGATTCCTCCGCCCTCGACCAGGTAGAAATCGTTGATGGGCTGATCCGCCAGTGCGCCCACAACCCCAATTTTCAATACGTCATAGACTTCAATGTGATACGGCGGCAGAGGAACCATCTTCAGCATTTCAATCTGCAGAATGTCGGGCGGCTCGATCCGATAAGTCGGCAAGTGACGCATGGCCAACTCCCTGGGTATTTCGGCGCCTGCCTTTTTGGACCTTCCCTCAGCCTCGTCATCCGCTGCGAAACCCGCCCCGGCGCATCCTACGCCTGCAATCAACACCACCAAGAATCCCGCCCGACGGACAAATGCGTGTGCAAGCATGACACGGTCCCCTGTAAATAAGAGTGTAATCAATCCCGGCAAAACGACAAAAAACCCTCTTTTTGCTCACGTGCCGCTATTTACGGTCTGCAATTCCCCAGGGTTCTATTATTTTCCCAAATTGTTCCGATATCAATCATTTTTTATACCCCCCTTCACTTTCTGCCTTCTAAGTTGGGGCAGCAGTTCAACTGCTGCCCCAACTTAGCTTGTATTTCATCCCTCATCCCTCATCCCTCATCCTTCATCCCTCATCCTTCCCCCGTTTACCACCGATTCCGCCGAACCCTATCCGCCCGATATCGGTCCGCGGGCTTAACTTGCTCGGCCGGATAACCAATCACTACCAGGCTGTGGGCGACGACCATATCGGGCAACCCGAGCAGCTTTCTGAGGCCGTCCATCCGCGGGTCTCTGGGATAAACGCCGGTCCATACCGCGCCTATGCCCAGGGCATGGGCCGTAAGGAGGATGTTTTCCGCGGCCGCCGCGCAATCGACCACCCAGTAGCCCGGCGACGTTTCCAGTTCCAAATCGCCGCATATTAGTATTGCCAGCGGGGCATCGGCGGCCATGGCGGCGTTGGGCATGAACTCCGGGATCTTGCCCAATATGGCCCGGTCGTCGATCACCACGAACTGCCAGGGCTGCTGATTCCTGGCGCTGGGGGCCTGCATTGCCGCCGCCAATAGTTTCTGCACGATTTCTTCCGGCACCGGCTTGGCCAGATACTTGCGAACACTCCGCCGAGTAAAAATGGCTTCAATTGCGTCCATAATAAGATCTCTGTGTTAAGGGTTCAGGGTTCGGGGTTCAGGGTTCAGTATCGTCCCCTCGCCGGGCACCGACCGAAGGTTGGTCGGGAGAGGGGCCGGGGGTGAGGGCCGTTTCCTCTTTTTGAAACAGCATGGCAATGTCTTTATTGAGTTGCTTTTCAAACGACTTCGCCCACAGCACGCGATCCTTGTCGCGAAGCACTGCAACCTCGGGCACCATATTCCGCTCGGCATCGGTATACCTATTGTATCTATTCCAGAGATCTTCGAAACGCGCCTTGTCCGGGATGGCCTTATAATCTCCGCCAAGTTGTTCGCAGACCTTGACGTCATAGACGGTGAAATTATCCGGCCAAAGCACGGAAAGTACGGCCGAAGCGATGGGCAAACCGATTCCCCACTTCTCGATGAGGATTCTCATTTTCTCCTTCTCCGAATCCGTTTCGGCCAGCGATTTCGTCATATCGCCGACAATGGCGTCGAGGTCTTTTCGCCTAAGCCCGTCTTTCTCCAGCAGTTTCTTGGCGATTTTCGACTTCGCCCGATCCGCCTTCCAGACGATGATGCAGAAAAAGTCGAAGGCACTCAGCCTGCGGTCTCGCTCAAAATTCGCCCGCACCACGTCGAACAAATACCTCTCAAGATCGTAAAGTTTCAAATAGTCCATTTGATTACCTTTCAAATATCGTAAAAAACAGCCGCCCACCCCAGCACTGCTTCTGCGAAGCAGTGGCACACTATATAAATTCTACTTCGCCAGCCAGGGCACCTGCTCGTGGTTATTATCACACTTCAAACATGCCCACAACAAGCATAAGTATGACACCGAGTTATCGGCCTTGATTATCCTCCTTCCTCTTTCGATCCGCCACTGATAAAGGTGGAATATCGAGAGGAGTCTCTGGGCCATTCCATTTGAACACATTGCCATCTAGTGAGTTGTCAACAATGGCTTCTGCTATCTTGTCCGCAGATTTAGGGGAAACGAAGATCTTCGCTAGACGTTCTCTTTCGCGCTTGAAACAACCAACGATATATCTCATGAATACATCATCAGAGGCAATGTGACCTCCATCTAGTCCAAATTCCTCCATCTTTGCCTTATCCAATATAAGGGGTGCCTTCCGGAGGTTATCAATGCCGCCATACATTTCTACGATATCAGCCTTAACTGTCTCTAATTCTGATTTTGCTTGCCTAATTTCATGCAGTATTATACGGAGGTTCTTTAGATCCAGTTCCTGCAAACGCGGAAGGCAGAGGAGAACGACGCATACCAATGCTAACGGGATGATCAACGACAAATATGTTACCTGGGATATCTTTTCATATACAAGTAGAATCGTGAAAAGTGAGACACCAATTAAACCAAGTAAACAAGATGCAATAGATTCTGGTTTCATAATTTCCCTCCCCATTTTGCGCCGGGTGTTACTGCTGGCTTGCACAACAGTGCATTTTTTCCTACAGCATACCAATCTCTGGTTACCAATCTATCCTGCCAAATCCCTAATACAAGGCTTGGTGACTGTTCATTGGTGTTCGCCTCATCCGATTCCAGCCGTTTCACCTGTTGCGGCAGCCTTTTTTGTCCCGCTTCCACGCGACTCTCGATTTTCTTTATGTCTTCGGCCGGCGGCAGTTGTTCGGGCACGATGCCGCGCTTGACTGGCAACTTTCGCACCTCTTCGTTTTTCCTGACGTGTTCCCGCGCGATAGTCGGTTCAGTTGTCGTCAGTGAACCACAGGGAACAACTATTATTTATCGCGAAAACACGAAACAACGAAAACGCGAAAAAGAATTGAGTGTTTACATTTCGTGCTTTCGTTATTTCGCCCTTTCGTGATGAAAATGGGATTTTAAATTTCAGTATTTCGCATCCTTTCAGTAAATCGTTTCAATGAACGTTAGTATAAGTAGTCCGCGCGAACTATCAAGTCCTTTCGGGAATGAAAAAGGCTGTAGACTTTAGGCTGTAGGATGGTGTAAAGGCAAATAATGGGCTAATGCCGTTTCTCCTCTGATTGTTTGGCCGGGGTGAGAGTTGTTGGACTTGTGACGGTTTTGCCGGTTGAGGTTTTGCTAATTATTCTGCGAGTACGGGTAATCACGCCATGTATTTCCATCACTCCGCGGGCTTCGACCAGGGCTGCGATTCTGAACGTATATTTATATCATACGGATGCGTGACGAGCTAATATATTATGCAAGGACGTTTTGCCTATAGAGTTGAGTTTCCCGAGTCTCGGCCTTTGGGAAAAAACTGCGCGTCGAATCAGGCATCCGGTCACATGCCATGAAAAATTTTATAAAACGCTACTTTTTCCTGGTTATCGCTCAAACGGCTTGTTTGGCTATAGGATTATGGCTGGAGCAATGTTTTGTTAATTCCTTGGCCCCAAGCGAGAGTCAGAACAACAAAATTGCATCGCAGCCGGTTAAAAATGAGGAAGCCGGCGGCGCCTTGAAAGAGGACGAGGCGCTTACTCCGCCCGGCGGCGCGAATGTGGAGATACCCGCGATTGTAATCCGGGCAATGGCGCTCATATGGATCGCCGTGTTCCAAGCCATCGTCGCCTACTTGATCCTAACTCGGGATCAAGAGGAGACTTCCCGCAAGCATCGGAAGGCTGAGACGATCTCCCTGCAGCAGTACAACGAACTGTTGCGCACGCGCGACGCCGTGATCTTCGGACTGGCAAAACTGACGGAATCCCGCGATCCGGACACCGGCAACCACCTGGAGCGAATCGCCATCTATTCCACCCGCCTGGCGTCCGCTCTACGCCACGATCCGCGCTATTGCAACCAGGCTACAATGTCTTTTGTGAAACTGATCGGAATCAGTTCCGCGCTGCATGACATCGGGAAAGTCGGCATCCGCGATTCGATCTTGTTGAAACCGGGGAAATTGGAAAAACAGGAATGGCCCCTGATGCAATCGCACGTGGCGATCGGCACCAAGTGCATTTGCGAAATCGAGTCGCGGCTTGGAAGCTCGAATTTCCTGCAAATGGCCCGCGAGATCGCACTGGGCCACCACGAGCGATGGGACGGCACGGGATATCCCAAAGGACTCTCGGGCGAACAGATTCCCTTGGCGGCGCGGATTGTGTCGATTGCCGACGTGTACGACGCCTTGTCCACAAGACGCATCTACAAAGACGCCCTGCCGCATGAAAAATGCGTGGACCTGATCCGGGTGGAAGCCGGCAAGCAATTTGATCCGGTTTTAGTGGAGATATTCTTGAAGCTTGAATCCGAGTTCCGCGACATCGCGCAAAGTTACAAAGACATCAATGAAGCGGCGAGCGCCGAACCGGCTTCAGCCGCGGAAACCGCGGAAACCGCCGCGGAGCCCGATATGTCCCTTGACGACAAACTATCGGAGATCCAAACCTTGCTCGTTCAATACACGACTGATACTTACGCCGTCACCGCGCCCCCTTCCCAGGCGAATGGCCCATCTACGCCGATTCGCCAGGCCGGCCGGCATCCCGCCGTTCTTGTTCCCGACAACACTCAACCCGATACTGAAATGGAGACCGAAAATGTTTAATAAAAAGGCCGAACACCAGAGATTTCTTGAAATCGTACTGATTATTATTTGCGTGTCTTTGTGCGCTTTGTTGTACCGGGTAGGCAACTACCGCATGGTTGTTTTGAACTTGTTTTACCTTCCTGTAGTTCTGGCCGCGTTTTTTCTGGGGCGTTACCGCGCCGGGATTCTCGCCCTGCTCTCGGTGATGTGCGTATCGGTGATTATGGCCTTGAATTTGAATACCGCCGCGGTTTATGCCTCGCCGCTGGCCATCGGTCTTGCCCTGACTATTTGGGGCGCGGTGATGGGCATAACCGCCATTCTCGTGGGAACGCTGAGCGATGAAAGCTCCCACCGGATCGACGAGCTTCACGACGCTTATCTGGGCGTAGTTGAAGTGCTGGTCCGGTATCTCAACAGCGCCGATCCAAAACTCAAGGACCAGGCCGCCAGGCTCTCGGAGTTATGCCAGCGGATCGCCTTCCAAATGAGGCTTTCAGACGCGGAAATCGACAATATTCGAGTTGCCGCGTTGCTCCAGGACATCGATAGTCTGGAAATCACGGCGCGCGTCATTCGAAAAGCGGTGGGCAATCTCGCCCACGACAACCAAAGAAATAAGTTGGAAAGCACCTTTCATGGAAGGGATCTCATCCAGTCGCTGGGTTCGGTGCTCACCGGTGCGCTGCCTTTGCTCGTGAACCAAGGCGACGGGCTCGATAAATCCGATTTGGACGATGATATTCCGTCTTACGTCGAGCCGCCCATGGGGACAAAAATACTCCGCACCGTGAGGAGATACCTGACGTTGCTCTCTCAAGATCCCCGCATGTCCGATCCCACCCATGCAATCAATGTCATGAATAACGATTTTGAAGGCAATCCTCATCCGGCCGTGATTCACGCGCTCCAACAGGTGATACATCAATGCTCCGGAAAGGATTCCTCGCACAGTCATGAGGAATTTGTCACGGCCGATAATTGATCTTCAACGCGACGGCGACAAGCACGGAATGGCCCCGGATAGTCAAAACTAGCCGCGTCATCGTTTCCTACCCTCACATGCCCACGCAAGCGTGGGCATGCCACCCACCTGGGCGTTGCCAGGGCTGGGCGAACCAAGGGGCTTCGGCCTGCATATATTGTCTAGGGCTGAAACCTGTCTGCTGTCCCCCTTTATGCCGGGATGGTGTAAAAGGAGTATATGGGGGATAATACAGCTATAACCATGCTGCCCTCACCCCCCAGCCCCTCTCCCAAAGGGCGAGGGGAGACGAGGCGGGAACTTACAGGCCTGCCGGAACATCTAAACTAATGAGCCTGACGTGAGCGATGACGCTAGTTTGATCGCCGAAACGCTGGCCGGGCAAACCGCGGCCTTTGGAAAGCTGGTCGAAAAGTATCAGGACCGGCTTTTTAACACCTTAACGCACCTGGCCGGCAACGCCGAGGACGCTCGCGATATCGTGCAAGAGGCCTTTGTCCAGGCGTTTATTAAATTAGACTCGTTCCGCGGCTCCAGTGCGTTTTATACTTGGTTATACCGCATCGCCTTTAACATAAGCGCCGGTTGGCGGCGAAAACGCCGGCCGATGGCCTCGATCGAGCGAAACCGCGAACAAATGGGGATGGAACCGATGGACGACTGTCTCGGGCCGGTGGAACAACTCGAATCGCAGGAGCGCTGCCGCCAGGTCCGGCACGCACTTGGGCAACTAAGCGACGAACACCGCAAAATCCTGGTGCTGCGTGAAATCGAAGGCTGCGGATATGAAACCATCGCCGAAATCCTGGACCTGCCCGTCGGCACGGTCCGCAGCCGGCTGCATCGGGCAAGAATGCAATTGCGCGAGGAATTGAAAGAGCGATTAGAGATTGGGGGCTAGGGAGAAAGTATGAGGGATGAAGGATGAACACAGAATATTTTATTGCAAATTGTCAATTGCAAATTTCAAATTGCAAATTGAACAAACATAAGTTGAAACTGTATGTCGTTTATCGTGAACCGTTTACTGTAAACCGTTTATCGTAAACCAACCATTTTTCCATGAACCACGAATCGCAAAACGAACTCATAAGCGCGTATCTCGACGGGGAATTGACCGCCGAAGAACGGGCGCAGGTCGAACATTTGCTGGCGACAAAGCCTGCCGCCAGGAAACTGCTCGATGAACTGCGCACGCTTAGCGCCACGCTAAAATCCTTGCCGCGGCAAAAAATGGGCGAGGATCTCAGCGATATCGTGCTGCGAACGGCCAAACTCCGCATGCCGACCGAGCAGGCAGATGCGGAAAAAACGGATACGGACGCTTCAGCGGCGCCGATACCTGAAGAAAAGATGGCGCCGGTTCCCGTTTATTCAACGATCCTTCGCCGGCTGAAAAATCCCCGCATCTGGGTTTGGGAAATCGTGATTGTCGCCGTGGCCGTAATGCTCGTGGTGTACTATCCCAGGCAGAACGCCGATCGGAACGCCGCCGTGCCCGGAACCGCGGAACGAAATATCGCCATGGCCACGAAACCGAAAGAAAAACCGGCTTCTCCACATCAGTCGAGCATGCGGGCGGCCCCATCGCCTGCCAAAGCCGAAATGAAGGAAGCACTGGACGTGCAAATAGTTCGCGGAAAACGGTCGGATACGAGCGAGGGATCAGGAGTTGCACTGGCTGGCAAGCAGTCAGCGGCAACCAATGCTTCCACACTGGCTGAGCCAGTGGCACACGGAGAAGCAGCGGCCCAGCGAAAAGCCGGTGAGGAGGTTGGCAAGACGGATGGGTCAGGGCGGTTAGATGACTTGGAAAAACAGGTCGAAGGCAAATCTGCCGCGGTTCCGGAAATGCCTGCCCAGGATATGGCCGAACTGGCAAAAAAAGGTGTCACGGCATTCGGCGATAAACTCGCGGCCAAGGACAAGCCCAAGGCCGCGCTTAAGGCGGCCAACGGCGCCGCCCTGGCTGCCGAACCTGCCGCGCCGACTTCGCCTCCCGCGGCTGGCCTTGCAGTTCAAAGCCCATCCAAGTCGGGCACGGCTCAGATCGCTCAAAAAATAAACGCGAGTGAACCTCCATCGCAAATCAAACCGGCCGAGCAGCCGGCCGAGAAAGAACCCGCCGACCTGGCAAAAGAAAAAGCCGCATCGGCAGATGAATTGCTTGTGGTCCGATGCGAGATAACGCCGGGGGCTTTAAAAAATCACGCCTTTGACAAGATTCTTGCCGACAACGCCATTGTCTGGAGCGAAACGCGGAAAGAAGAACAGAAAGAAAATCAGAATATTATAAATCCGCCCAATATGGAAACGATCCAATTGCTTTTGGGCACACAAACCGACCTTGCGGCGAACAAGCCGGAGGGAAAAGAACGATTAAAAGACGCGGGCGATAACCTTGCCCTTTCCACCGAGACTGGGCCTTTGGAGATCGTATATGTCGAGGCCTCGCCCGCCCAAATCCAATCCATGCTGAACGGTCTCGCGGCCCAAACCGAGACGTTCAAGACAGTATCGGTCGCGCCGGCAAAAGGGGATTCCCGGCTTCAGGATGCAATCGCGGGTTTCGATTACCGCGGCGTAATTGCCGGAGCGGCCCGGGGAGGGCGAGCTGATGTCGAGCAAACTGTGGAATCGGTGCAAGGCGGTTTTCAAGCTGATCTAAAGAGGGATTTGTCCTCATCAGCCGGCGCGATATTGGGGCGGGCCCAGAGGATTCCATTTTCCCGGGGATACAACGCAAAAACGGCCGGCGTTGAAACGCAGACTCAAAAACAATATCCCACGAGCACCGCCCAAAAAGGATTGCCTGCAACAATGGGCTTTGGCGGCGGAGGGGCGGCGAGCGGGTCGGGCAAATCAATGCCGGGAGGCCAATTGGGCGTCGCCGCCAGTGCCGCACCCACAACTGGTTCCGACACTACCGAACAATTGAAATCATCGGTACAAGAGCTAAATCAGCCTGCAGCCAAGGCCGAGCAAGCGCCGGCTGCCGCGGCCGTGGTGCAGATGTTCACGAAGCGAAACCAGGAGCAAGCCGCCCATCAGGGAGAACAATCCGCTCCAGCGGCGCAGTCCCGGCAATCCGCCAAACAGGAGCGACAGCCCGCTTCGGCGGTACGGAACCTCCAAGACATGGATTCGCAGCGAAGAAATAGCCAAATAGAGCCATCCGGCACGGCTGCCTTGCCGCGCATCGAGCGGGTGTTATTCGTACTGCAGGTGATGGAGCGGAAAAACGCCGCTGAAAGCGGCGGGGAAAGCGCCCCTGCCGATGCCGCCGGCGTCAATGCCCCCGCGGCTGAAGCGAATCCATCCAAGCCATAGAACCGTAAGGTGCGCGCTTGCACGCAGGCGATTTTGCTGGAAAATACCATGCGTGCGTGCAAACACGCACCCTACTGGTTGTAACTGAAACAAAAACTATCCATCGACATTTTTTCCACTGTCCATAGGCCGGCATTAGGCTTACTTCTTATGGAGGGGACATGGCTTAATCCAGCCGATTTTTGGGTATTTTACCGGCACTGATTTGCCCCTGATCGCGGTTCTACTCGCCAATAACTTGGAATCTGCTACAATACTCCGCGGTCACCCACGTTAAGGTCGTAGGCTGGGATGAGGTTCATTTTTCCCGCAGCCGAGGAAATAGAATTCTTACCCCAGCCTACGCATGTTTAATGGTCTAATACTCCCATTGCTGATCTCTAACCTCTATTCTCCAGTTCCTAATTATGATCCACGATTCTGCATTGGAAGCGGAAGTTTCTTCTCTGGTCGTCGAAACCTCGATTGAATACATCGGCCGGTGGAATCGCCTGGTAAGCACCACGAATTGGGAAAAAGGGCGAATCATCGTCCAATGGCGCGAGGCCCTGGAGCAGGCCCGGGCGCCCGTGGCCGGGTACACCGATGAAGCCTGGGCGGAACAGGTGGGCGGGGTAACGCCGCAACACGTGGGGCGATTGCGCCGGGTATACGAACGATTCGCCGACGTCTGCCAACAATATCCCGGCTTGTATTGGAGCCATTTTTATACGGCCTTGGATTGGCCCGACGCCGAAATGTGGCTGGAAGGCGCCGTGCAAAACGCCTGGTCGATCTCGCAAATGCGCAACCAGCGCTGTGAAGCGCTCGGCGTACCGGGTGAGCCAAAACCCGGGGAAGCGGAGAACTTTTCAACCGAGCCGGATGAAGACGACGAGCCCGAGGGGAATCGATCATTGCCTGAAAGCATTACTGAAACGCTCGGCGTGGTCCGCGACGCCGGGGCAAGCGCGAAGCACTTATCCGAGACGGCCTCTTTTGACGGCGGCAGCGGCAAGGCCTTGGACTCGGCGGTATTTAGCGCCGAAAGCGCGGCGCCATTTCGCCCGTTCGAAAACTTGCCTCCAATGCCCGCGGACTTGAACGAAGCCTTTGAAATGTTCAAATTGGCCGTCATCAGCCACAAACTCGGCGGTTGGCGGGACATCGGATTGGAAGACGTGCTGGCGATCCTCGATGCGCTTAAGCAATTAGCCCGCGCTCCGGCGGAATGATATGTTTAGCGTATATACATTGCGGCAATTAGACTCAGAGCCTATCCCAAAAGGTAATTCGTCATTCTGAGCGAAGCGAAGAATCTAGAAGAGACACAATGGCAAAAATGGGGAATATAGAGCTGCAACCGAGATCCTTCGCTACGCTCAGGATGACTTTTGGGATAGGCTTTAAATAAAACATCGGCCGAAAATGCCGCTCATTCCTGGAAGGCGTGCCTGTCTGCGCCCACGTATTTGGCCAAAGTGGCAAAGAATTCCTTGCGTTGGATGGGTTTGGTGGCGTAGTCGTTGCAGCCGGCATTGAGGCATTTTTGGCGATCGCTGGCCATGGCATGTGCCGTAAGAGCCACAATCCAACCCGTGTAACCTTCCTCGCGCAGGGCCATGGTGGCTTCATAACCGTCCATTACCGGCATTTG
>JBEKSO010000042.1:0-15443 GCA_049516935.1 Thermoguttaceae bacterium | reverse complement strand
GCGGCGAATTCCGGCGCGTCGAAATCCTTCCAGGCTGCGAAACAGCAGGCACGTGCCAAGCCCCAGGTCGCGATGTTCGGGCGTAACGCCCAGGTTTTGAATGGCGCCCAGGCCCGATTTATCGCGAATGCCTTGGATAGTGCCGCAATATTCGGGCTGCTTCGAAAAAGCGTTGGGCGAATAGACCGCCAGCCAGGCGGATTGGGCCAAAAAACCGGGCTTGCGAACGATATCGGACATCAAGCGCCGGCAGCCGTTCAGATCGCCCAGGCAGGGAAAGACATTGGAGTCGATTTCGCCGCGGAAACTATTATATTTCGCCAGGGCAAAGGCTTCCAAAAGCGAGTCGTCCCAGGGCAAAATCTGATACCCCTGGGGGATGGGACGGAAGCTTAAATCGCGGCCGAACAGCTCGATTTCCATCCGGTAGCGCTTGTAATAGTTTTGGTCCATGGACTCGGTCGCGGCGGGGACAAAAGCGTTAATTCAAGTAACTACCGGCATATTGCTACACATAGTTACCATACTGTAATGTAGCTGTCTCCTACATCAGGGTCAATTCACAAGATTGCATCGGCTTATAGAAGCATAAGAAGCCGTATTTTTCCGGTACCCATAATCACCGACAAATTATGCACGATGAGCACGATTTTCACACGTCTTACCACCCTGTGGACGGGTTAAAAAATTTGGGACAAAACGGGGGTGCAAGTAGTATTGACAGGTGGGTTGATGTATCATGCGAGTTGAATTGGTCGGCTTCAAGAAGCCGCCCAACCAAATTACTCAAACATCAATAATAGGTTTGTGTCCCTGGAATCCCCCGGAATCCCGAATCCCCCGGAATCCCGGAATCTTCGGAATCTTATTGTGAGAAGAGAGGGCTGAAGGTGCCAATGTTGCGTGAGTAGCTCATGCAGTCCATACCCCCCCTTGCCCCCACCGCAGTATAGATTTTCTTAAATCTGCACCAAAAAACATTGAAAATTTCAGTTGTAGTGGTAGATTGGTCGCATATCAAACTTCTTTAAGTCACATCGTAGAGGCAGTATTCGTACCTCATAGCCTGACGCTTTGAAAAAAGTGTCTTGGGGTACATTCTTACATGGCTCGCTGCCGCCGATCCGTGAGCCAAATGCCAGATATTCTGGCTCTGCTCGTTTCCACTTATTTCAAAAAACTACATAACAACAAAGGAAAGTTTACAATGAACCGCAACTTGTCTTTTTTGGCCATGTTCTTAATATGCTTCTTGATCTGTGATACAGTTCAGGCAGTTGTCCAATATACGATCACCGATCTGGGCAACGGAATACGTAGCAGAGCATATAGCATTAATGGCAGTGGTCAGGTGGTGGGTGACTATGTATCTGGAGTCACGAACCATGCCTACCTTTGGCAATATGGTATCGGAATGCAAGACCTTGGCACGCTCGGTGGAACAAACAGTTTCGGCTTTGGCATCAACGACAGCGGAGAGGTTGTGGGAGATGCCTATCCTGCTAACAACTTCAATCACCACGCATTTCTTAAGAACTACAGTGGTCCCATGCAGGATCTCGGCACGCTCGGTGGAACAGACAGTACCGGCTATGGTATCAACGACAGAGGGGAGGTTGTGGGATGGTCCCATACAACTGCTGATGCTAACACCCATGCCTTCCTTTGGCAGAATGATAACGGGATGCAGGACCTCGGCACACTTGGCGGAATAAACAGTTTCGCCATGGACATTAACAATATTGGATTGATCGTGGGATCTTCCGTTATATCAGATGGCGGATTCCACGCCTTCCTTTGGCAGAATGATAGCGGAATGCAGGATCTCGGCACGCTTGGCGGAACGATGACTCGGAGTGAAGCGAATGCCGTCAATTACAGCGGGCAGGTGGTGGGTTACTGCGAGACGTCTACTTTAACAGACCAACACGCTTTCATTTGGCAGAAGAGCATCGGGATGCAGGACTTGAATAACCTAATAGCTGCCGATTCTGGATGGATGCTTCAGATTGCCAATGACATTAACGACGCCGGACAAATCGTGGGGTATGGCTTTAATGGCAATGGAGACTCGCATGCTTTCTTGCTTACTCCCGTCCCCGAGCCGTCCATAATCGTGTTCCTATGCTCGGCATTAGCAGGACTTGGTTGGGTTGTGTTAGTTCGTCGTCGTTGATGAGGAGGTGATGCAGTTGGTTGTTGAATTCGTATTCACTTATTAAATGTAAATGGTAAATGGGATCATAAATGGTAAATGGGATCATAAATGGTAAATGGGGTCAGAGCGCACTTAACATTAGTGGATGACTTAGCGGAATTCAAAGAGGTTTTTTAGAAGTGTGAGTTAGTCTTGTCCAGCAGTGCCGGGGTTATGTAGGATACTCCCATCTTTCCCGCTTATCCCCGATTTCCAATCACAAATCCCCCCTCATAATTCACTTCCTGACAGCCGAATTGATGCTATGGGAGATTGCGCCCAGGATATGTGAAAATATATCAAGTCCGTGCGACTTGAACGAATAAATAAATTGATAAATCTAGAGAACATGTGCCATGTACGGCGCCTTTTTTGGTTTGAAAAAACAACCGTTCGCATCCGTGCCTCAAACGGACCAGTATTTTCCCGCCGCAACCGTCGATTCCGCCCGGGTCGCCCTTACCCGGTGCCTCGAGCGCGGCGAAGGGGTGGGCATGGTCACCGGTCCCACCGGAACGGGCAAGTCCCTGCTCTGCCGCTTGCTGGCCGAGCAGTTTAAAGCAACATTTCCGGTTGTCGAGCTCTCGTGCGGGCGATTGAGCACGCGGCGATCCTTGTTTCAGGCCATTCTCTATAAGTTAGGTCAGCCATATCGCGGCATGGACGAGGGTGAACTTCGCATCGCGCTGGTGGATTATTTGACCCTGGGAAAAGCCCCTTATCGGGGGATGATATTGATTGTCGACGAAGCCCACACTCTGCCCCTGCGCCTGTTGGACGAAATCAGGATGCTAACCAACCTGGCCGGGCAGGGGCGGCCCATAGTGAGATTGGTATTGGCCGGAAACGGCTCGCTGGAAGAGCGCTTCGCCGGCCCAAAAATGGAGTCCTTTAATCAGCGCATTTCCACGCGTTGTTATTTGGAGTCGCTCGGTCGAAGCGAGGCCCAGGACTATATCCACGCCCAAATCGATCTGGCGGGCGGGTGTGGCATGGACTTGTTTTCCGAAGACGCTTGCCAGAGCGTATTCAAAGCCACGGACGGCGTGCCGCGATTGATAAACCAACTTTGCGATCATGCCTTGCTGGTGGCTTACGCTGCCGGCTGCCGGACGATTGACCCTGCGCAAATCGAAGCGGCCTGGGCCGACCTTCAACAATTGCCCACTCCTTGGAACGGCGACGGCCAACATGAACAGTGCGGCGTGATCGAATTCGGCCGCATCGACGATTCGGCCGATGAAGCCTCCCCGCAAACCGCCGCCGAAAACGCCGAATTCCCAGCATTGAGGGTAGCGAACGACTTTGACGAAGTCGAGGCTGAACTGTCCGAGGTCTGCCAGCAGATCGAACACATCGAACAGCCGCCGGCCGGGAGCGAAGATGATTTTCAGCCCTTGGGGACCATCCAGCCTGAAATTGAACTGGTTTTCACCGATGCCGATCATCCTTTCGAGGAAGCGTTTGAACAGGAAGAGGTCATTACCGACCGTTATGCGGCCTCAACACCCGCGCCAAGCCCGATATTGCAGCCTACAGCCTCGACGCCGCCCGTCGATGGGGCCAAATTAACGGCAATCGACACCGCGGCGGATCAGGGGCAACTTGAAGGAGCCCCCTCGCTGCAAGGCGCCCGCGCGGCGCAGGCGGCGGAATCCGCGGAAACGGCCGCTGAAACCGAAAATAATCCCCAAATCCCGCGGAACAAACCCCGTCCGATCGGCGCCACGCGCAGGCATGAGTACAGCCGCTTGTTTGCCAAACTCCTCCAAGGGACTTCTCCATGAGCCGGATGCTCGATGCGCTGAAGCAAATCGAGGTCATGCGGTCGCGCCCGCAACCGTGTGCAAATAAACCGCCGGCGGACGATCGCCCGGACGCGTGTGTTTCCGTTCAGGAATTATCAAAGGCCGAACCGGATACGGCAATCACCGCCGAGGATCCGTGCGATGCCGATCCGTCCGAATCACATCCGATCATCCAAGAAGAGCTAAACAAACTGCATCCGTCCGGGCTGTCGGTTCAAGAACCGGTTTCCAGCCCGCTCACGGTGGAATACGCCATATCCGATTCCTTGACGATCGACGAAACCCTGGCCCTGGCCGAATCGGCCGTGGCCACGGTCCTACAGCCCGAGGCGCTGGATATTTACGAAGATATGGCCCAATACATCCTCACTCAATTCATGCCCGGCCGGCCGGCCGCCTTGCTATTTACCAGTCCTCGCGACGACACGGGACAGACTGAAATGCTGTCTTCCCTGTCGAAAATACTGGTAAAGCATCGCCAAGGGCAGGTATACGTACTCGATGCCTTGCCGCATGAAAGTAAATTGCAAAACAAGAAAACGCCTGATATCGCCGACCGCCGGGACCACGTGCTGGAAAAATTGAAAAAAAAATATCCATTGGTGCTCATCGACGCGCCTTCTCTGGCCGAGGTACATACGGCCGCCATGATTCCTCACTGTGATGGAGTGTACCTGGTGATCCGTCTGGGATACACAACGCCTTACGACGTGCGCGAGTCCCTGCGAGTGATCCAACAATCCGGAGGCCGCCTACTGGGTTCCATAGCCGTCGGCGGATAATCAATCACCTTCGCGCAAATCGTTCGGCCTGGCCCTGGATATCCAGTCCCGCCGTTGTGCCCCAGGCTGCAAGTAGCTTTTGCGTTATTTCCCCAGGGCTGCCGCCGCTGATCGGGCGGCCGTTCAGTCGGGTCACGGGCAACATGCACATGGGCGTGCTGGTTAAGATGATCTCGTCCGCCAAGGCCAAATCCTCCACTCTTAGATCGCGATTTTGGCATGGAATGCCCAATGAACCGGCAATTTCAATTGTCACGGCCAGGCTGATGCCGTGCAGAATTTTTTCCCAAGGCGGCGAAATCAATCCATCACCCTTCCGATAGATCAATACGTTGGCCGTCGATGTCTCCGAAACATAACCCTCCTGATCGAGTAATATCGCCCGGGCCCCGGGATCTTTCTCAGTCGCCATTCTATCGGCCAAATAATAGTGCATCCGGCTGCGGCATTTCACGTCCGGCGGCCAGCACTCGCCCGCGACTTGCCGTATCGGAGTGGTAACCAGGGCTTGCCCGCCACGATATTTTTCGGCCCAAAGGTGAAACGGCAACGGATACGTGTGCAAACCGATCGTCGGCCGGCTGTGCTCGGCCGGGCCGTATATGCGATAAATCCCCGGAGTAACGAAGATCGACAATCCCCAATCGTCGCCCGGCGTTAGAAACGGGCTGTTCCTTTCCACCAATTCACAAGCGATGGCGATCCATTGCCGCCGATTCAAGCCCGGATCGACGCCGATTACCCGCAAGGAGTGCTCCAGCCGATCAAGATGATCCTCAAGCCGGAATATCCTGCCGGAAAAGGTCCGCAGTTGCTCGGCAACGGTCACGCCCAACACGAAACCGGCGTCGGTAACCGAGACCGCCGCCGAAGAGTCCGGTATCCAATCGCCGTTTAAATAAGCCTGCGGTTCAAGCATCTAGCCGTTCTGAGTCTAAGAGCTTATATATAACAAAAGGAAGTTAAAGTGTAAGTTGTGTGCCACTGCTGGCTTGCCAGCAGTGTTTTTCCGGAACTTCCCCCAGCACTGCTTGCAAGCAAGCAGTGGCACCCATCATTTTGTTCGACGCTCTAAATATTTATCATTGTTCAATTTGCAATTTTAAATTTGCATTTGTCAATTTGCAATATAAACCATGTGCGCAAAACGCGCTCAAACCTCAAACAAAGACGCTCCTAATCCTCGCTCAGTTCCCCTTCAATTCCTTTCTCTTTCACGGTTTCAGCGGGAAAAACGTATCTATCGATCGATTCCAGGAGGCTCTGGGACGTCAAATAGAATTTCCACTGATGTCTTTTTCCCACTTCGCAGGAGACGTCCAAGAGTTCGATCTTATCGTATTCTCCGCAGCCCGCCGGACCGACAAAGCCCAGTGCCTGCGGACCGTGCCGCCCGTATAGTCTGGGATAAAATTTTAAAACCCTATCGCAGCCGTTGCGTTCCACCAGCATCTTATCAACCTGGGAAAGCGCCAAGTTGTATTCGCCGTTACATGCCAGGCAGTTGGCGTCGACCGCCGCGCCAACCAGCACTGCGCAAATAGGCGCGGTGCGTTTTGAGGATTGCTCGTGGGAACCGCGGCCCGGCAACGTCCGGCAGGCCGCCTCGCCGCCCGCCAACAAGTGCAAGCCTCCGGCCGCGATTGGCGCGCCCAGGCTGTATCCGATCAGACATACAGGCACGTCCCCGCGCATGTGCTCCATGCAAACGGCCAGGTAATAAGCCTGGGCGTCGCAAAAGCTCATTTTCACTTGCACGTCGGCCCGATTCCGCCGGCACATCTTCTGGCTGGGCCACGACCAGATGACCATGCGAAAGGGCCTGTCACAGGCGATCCGCGACATGCGGCAATAAATGGGCCAGGCAAAATCAACCGCATCGTCGGCATCGTCCTGGTTGCCGTGGATGATGATCGTGGTGGGCACGGCCGGATCGTCGCTCTTGCGGAAAGATTCTTCATCGCTGGCCAGCCATTGGCAATCGTCCGAATACCGCCAATAACCGATCGCCTTTCGCCCGCACTGCAAATCGCCGCAAAGCGGCGCCGAGCGCGTGCTGAGCAACCAGAGTTGACGCCGGTTTTCATCTCCCCGAGATTTCGCACTGCACAGGACGAAAATTGCCAATGCGATGAGTACGATCCACCTGCTAGGGATTTTTAGCGTTCCGCCGACAAATCTGAAGATTGATAAGAAATTATTCATGATCGATAAGATCCGTATCAATGAATTTGCCTATTTGAGAAATGGCGGGCAGAAAAATATTGCCCCATCCTCACTCCCTTCCCAATTGTAGCATATAAACAACGCGTTAGGTTGCGAAAAATCAACAGTTGCTTTTTTTAAAAACAGCCCTGTTGCGTTTGCACATCATTAAGCGTGGTGTAGAGTTTCTTGGCGATATTTTCGCCGCTAACGATACCGTTTCGATGGGAGAATCGAATAATGAAGAAGTTACTGATCTTGATGACCATGGCGGTTCTGCTGAGCGGCGCGGCTGGATGCCGGATCTGCGACTGGTTTCGCCGCCCGGCCCCCCAAGCCCAATGCCCGCAGGCCGTGATGTATTCCACCCCTTGCCAGACGACAGTTGGCGCCTGCGATCCTTGCGGCTGTTCCGCTGCCCCGGCAATGACAACCGTGCCCCAGTGACCCGCGCCCGCCACCCTGACGCCGGCAAATGGCAATGCATGATTAATCCAGCTTTGCTGGCAACGATAACGTCTCAATGGGAGAATCGAAAAATGAAGAAGCTGCTAATTTTAATGATTTTGGCGATGCTGCTGGCCGGCGCCGCGGGGTGCGGCATGTGCGACTGGTGGCGTCGCGGACCGTCTTACCAACAATGCCAGCCGGCAGTGATGTACTCCAACCCTTGCCCAACTGTCAGCACCTGCGATCCCTGCGCCGGTGCGCCGGTAGTAACGCCCGGACCGGAGACTTATAGGCCTGCCACGCCATAAACGTGGAAGGCAAAAAAGAACGAAGAACGCAAAAACGATGAAGCGGAACATGATTTAATCTGTTCCGTATTCATCGCGGTGGGGGTTCTTCACTGTTTGGATAATTCTCCGCTTTGGTGTGGATGGTGTAACGCAAATCCCTTTGCACCTCCCGGCTTAGGATGTTCATCGCGTGCCGGTCGCCATCCCCCGGATGCAGCCGGCCGCGATGAACTCGGATAAATCCCCGTTTATCAGAAAACTGATGTCATACGCAATAGCCGGCGGCTAACAGCCGCCGGTGGGAATTCGCTTATATTCCGGCGGTCGTTGACCGCCGGCTAGTGAAATAATTATTGCAAAGATTAAAAACAGCGACAGCATACCAGTTTTGTGTTGGCCAAGGAATTCCGGCGAGGCATTCACGAAACACCGCAAAGCCGGCGGCCTTCCAGCCAACGGCCGAAACGCAAAAACTGCGTCCGCAAAGAGGAGCAAGGAAAATGACTTAAGCGAAATATCGGCATTACGCGATTTTGAAAATGCCGCTTGCTTTCCGGCGAGCCAATGCCCATGTCGTAAACCCGATCACCGCGCAGGGCGCAGTCTTTCAGCGTGTTCCAAAGCAGGACCGTGCCAAGCCCCGTGCGCGAAAGTTCGGCGTCAAAACCGCGGCGCAGCCCGTATCCGCAGCCGCGATAATGATAGCCGTAGATGAATGCGGCCGGGCGGCAGTCGAACATCAATAAGTTCATATCCGCCGCTCCGCACTCAGCGGCCAGGGCGTGAACTTCCCGCAAAAACGCCCGCACCGCCTCGTGCGACAAGGTCGTGCCGTCGGTGGCCCCGGCCTGCCAACTGCTGCGGGCGATGGC
The DNA here is from genome assembly GCA_049516935.1 of Thermoguttaceae bacterium. Classification (GTDB taxonomy): domain Bacteria; phylum Planctomycetota; class Planctomycetia; order Pirellulales; family Thermoguttaceae; genus JBEKIK01. Next base: position 6,839 of record JBEKSO010000042.1, on the reverse strand, counting down.
TTCACAAGCGTCATATATGTCCCAGTGCGGATCGCCGTCGCCATGCTCCTTGCCGGCCGGCCGGCAGCGAATATATTCCACCTTGCCCTGCCGAAAAAGTTTCTCTTCGGTCTGCCGAATGCGCCTGAGCCAAATGCCTTTTCGCCCGGACGCATAATCCTCCCAGCCGGCGGAAAAATCGGCAACCGCGGTTCGATTCCAAAGCGTGGAATAAGCCTGATAACCGGCCGACCGCATGGCGTTTTGCGATTGCCGCCAATCGGTCCCCGGCCCGCCGATCCAGCGCAGCTCGATCATGTCCCAATCCCGCGGCGTGTGCCGAATGTGTTCCATCGCCGCTTTTAGCGCCCCGCCCGGATCGGCCCCGATGGGACCGTAAAACGAGCCCCAATTATCCAACGGGTAGGTCAGCACCCGCAATCGTCCCACCCTGGTTTCTTCCATTCGCACTATCAATGGCACGATACCCACCGTTCTATCATCCTCTAGAACGATTACAGTCCGCAATGTCTTCCCCGCCCCAAAATGCCGCCAATACGCCTCCAGCCACTGGTACGATTGGAAGAACGTAGCGCCCGGCGTCTCGGCCAGTAGTTTTCCCCAGTCCGTTCTAAACGCCGCAAGCTGATCGAGCGTATTGATTTCAAGGATTGATTGCATGTTCAAAAGCGGTCTCATTTAGCCACCGGTGAACACACCGTACCCATTTAACCCTCGGTGAACACACCGGGGGTTTGGATTGCGGCTTTTTGCCGAGTTAGGGAATGGAAACGGTTTGTTTATTACAAACCTAGCTTACAAAGAAATAACAGGCCGAAGCCCCACGAATAGTGGGTAGATAATTATCCGCTTACATGATAGTTTAATAATAGCTGTCTCCTCCCCCCCGAGGACAATCACCAATTCCATTCAAAACTCGGGGCGAGACATGTAGGCCGTGCTCGCCGTCCATGGACTTCGAGCGCGGCCTTTTTTTTGGATTTTAGCAGAGCCGGGCCGGAGCGCGGCCTTTTTTATGGATTTTAGCAGAGCCGGGCCGTGTCGGCCCGGTTGAACTGGGTCTCATGCTTCCCCAGCGAGCCAAGCATGACGGCAAGCATATATCTCAAGGGCGCATGATCCTGCAAAACCATGACATACAAACAAATAGATCAAAAATCTTGGTTTTTTCAGCCGCGATTCTTATTATCCTTGATGTCGTTCAGTACATCATAGATCCGGAAGAGCAGGATGATCAATTCGCAATAGATCCGCACCGTCAGCGGCCCGAGCACCACGTACATCAAACCAAGAATGAACGCCACAAAATTCCCATGGAACATAATTCCAAGACCGAAAATAACACTCACCGCGACGCCGATCCAAAATACGATTTGAATGATGAACGGCGTTATCATTTTGCGGAATGACAAAAATTCCTCCATTGTTTTTCCCCTTTCGTGTAATGAAAAGACAGTGTGATTATTTGACAGGCTATGATTATACTAATTCCGTACAAAAAAAGTATGGCTCTTTCCGCCAGATGGGGCTGGAGCGGGGAATTCCGATCCCTGAACTCTGAAACCTGAATCCCGAATCCTCAACCCTGAACCCCGCCCGCGCCGCCGTGATCTATCTTCTCAGCGAAGGCAACTGTGTCATCTGCACCGCGAACTGCTTCGGACCGACCCCTAATCCGACCCAGCCATCGTCGATAACAAACTGGGTAATGGCAAGATCCTGCAATTTCGGATCCGCGAGAAAACGTTCAGGTGTGAGTTTGATGGTGTCGTTTTGAGGAAAGGCCTTGGAGAACATGCCCCTCAGAGCGATCTGAGAGCCGTTGCTCATTCTCTGGCAAATCAATTGTATAACCCCGTCGCGGACCAATTCCGCCGATCGGCCGTTGACCTGCGGCCGGTAAAACACCCGCACTTGAAAATTGTTCCACTGCCGCGGTTCTTTGCTTACCTTCGTGATGTTAAGCGTAAGCATTACCCGTCCCTCCTGGCAGCGCAACGCTGCAGCGTCTTTTTTCGCGAAGGTGACGGTCAAATCTTGGTTTTCGGGAGCTATTTGCCAGGTGTTGGGGCGCTGAAACCGCTCCGAGATCCGCTCGGTCAGTTGCGGCAGGGTAAAAGTCCGGCCTTCCAGTTGCAGCCGCTGGAGGGCGTTGTTCAGCATCGATTCGTCGATTTGAAAACTCGCCAGGCTGTTTTTCTGCGCCTGCGGTCGCGGCGTGAAACTGCCCAATTGATCCTCCCCGGCCACGCGCAAGCGCATGGTCATCCGCTGCTCGGTGGTCTGCGCCTCGATCATCGTCGGTTCCAGCGACAGGTTCACCAGCGGCCCGAACACCTTGCGATTCAAATTGTCGACCAACTCCTCCAAGCGATCGTGGGCTTCGCTGTCGATCCGCTGCCGGGCCTTATTGGCCACTTTGCTCCGCGCCTCCTGGTTTGCCTGCGGCCGGGCCATCTCGTGCTGCTGCCGCGCAATGCTCCGCGCCACCAGCCCGAGAAGCGGTATGCCGTCGTAATCCGTAGTCACGTCGCGCAATCGCATTTGATGGCGGACGTCAACCTCGGCCGGCATGGTCTTGATCCCTTTCTGGTCGATTTCAAACGGCTTGCGCGCTGAGTAGAGCGAATCGCTGTCGTTGAAAAACGTCGCCGGACCGCTTGTCGACGAGGTCATCGCCGCCACCTCGCCCGTCACCTCAAATGCCATTCGCACCCGATTCGGATCCGGAATCAGCCGCAAGGCCACGTCGGTCGAGGTCCTGCTTTGCCCCCGCACCGCCAATCCCATTACCGTGTCGTCGACGGGCGCAATTTCCGTTTTTTGTTGGGGAACCAGGCGGTTCAACAAATCCTCGGTGAGTGACACCCGTACATTCGCGTTGCGATAGTGCGTTTCCACGCTGCCGGCAAGTTCGCCGCGCTTCGGATCGGACGATTGGTCCAGGCTCCGCAGGTCCTCGCCCAATTGCTGCGCGTCGCTGGGCAGCCGGGTTTGCTCGTATCGCTCGATGTCGCGCAACACGTCGGCCGAGGTGAGCGGATCGGCGGCCCAATGCCGTAATTCCGAGCAAAACGCCGCCATCGGCTCGCTGGCGATAAATTGCCGCTGCTTGGCCGACATGGGCGTCTGCGTCAAGCGCGCCAACACCTGTTGCGTGACCTTCCGTTGTTGCTCGGCCTCGCTCTCGGTCGCCGAGCGTTGCGACGACAATTCTTTCAACGCGTCGACCAGCAGGTATTTCCGCCACTGCCGTCCTTCGGCCGACGTCTTCATAAGATTGTCGATTTCAGCCAGGCACACCGACATGCGGCGGGAATCGACCTTGGGCTTATCCGCTTTCACCAGCGCCGATACGCCCAAGCGCTCGACTTCGCGCCAAACCTCGAGCCTGCGTTCGATGGCGTATGAAGCCTGGCGCAATTTTCGCGCAATAGGCAAGTCCGGAATCGAATCGGCTAAGCGCAGGGCTTCCAAACGCGAATCGGCCAGCCGGTCCAGGATGGTCCCGGCCTGGTCCGAATCGCTCGTAATTACCGGCCCTAATTCATGCACCAGGCGACCGGTTTCGGCGGCCCAGCCGGACGATTCTTTCGCCTTGCCAAGTTCTTCCAACAATGTCATCAGCGCCGCCGGCTCAGTCCAGGCCGTTGATTCTTTCCGGGCGGAATTGGATTGTTCCAACTCGGCCGGCCCATGCAGTGTAAGCGGCTTTAATCCGGTATTGGGATAATTCACGTCGAGTGAACCCGGCTTCATGGTTTCCGCGGGCATAATCGTGGGCTTCGGCAAATGAGCGACCAATGTCGTCGATTCTTTTCTGTCCGATTCCTTTACCAATGGCGTTGGTTTGGCATTTGCCGGAGACTGCTGGGCCGTGGACTGCGGCAATGAATTAGCCCCCGACGCCGCCGGAGTCGTTTCAACGACTTCTTTCTCCGATCCTTTCTCTTTTTCCGCTACCGATGTCTCAGAGGCGGACGAGGTGGAAGGCGCGGAAGGCTCGGATGATATTGAATCAATTCCTTCCCCATCGGCAACGTCGGAATCCGAAACCTCATTGAGTATCGCTGCACAAGGCTTTACCTCGACATCCTCGGGAAGCGATCCTAATTCCAAGGGAGGCGGATCCATTTCATCGACCGGGGGAAGAACATCGACCGTATAACTCGTATTGTCGATATTCCGGACTTTATCAATCGCCTGTTGTTGCGCATTTGGCTGCTGAACAAGGGGCAAAATGGCATAAGTCGCAAGCAAACAAGCTAAAATGGCCAGACAAGGCCAACGTGAAACGCGCAGTTGCTGATCCATTACTCCCCCCGATCTTGTTTGCCCCTGAATTTCATAAAATCCGGTATCAATTAAGATCGGTCAGATACAAGGAGTGAATCCATCTGTAAAAAACAGAACTAGTTAATCCAGTTAAGGTTAGGTTGATTGGTAAATTGCGGTAATATGCACACTTACATTACTCAATTAGGGCATATTTCACTGAACTGCTCATCTTGTGATATTGGGAAAGATGCACAATATATTCATGCGGCCAATATCGTGTCCTCGTGCTCGTAACCCGGCGCACAGCAGCAAAGGAATTTTAATACGACTGTATCCGTATTGGTTATCTGGTGCACGGAACCGGGGGGAATGGCAATGGCATCGCCGGGACCTACTAATTGCCTTTCTTTATCGACTTGCATGGATCCACGGCCTTCCAGGATGTAATAAATTTCCTCGGTTTTCAGATGCCGGTGCGGCGTTGTGGATCCGCCCGGCGCAATCCGGGCCTCGGCCAACGTCTGATTGCGGATCAGGGAATTGCGATGTGCCAAAAGTTCGCGAATTTCAGACCCGTCCTTGGTGATAAAGGCCGGCACGCTCTCAATGTTCTTCACATCCATTACCTGTCTCCTATTACCTATAATCTGGCAAGACTTGACAGCTGCAGTCAAATGATTGCAATTTGCAATTACCAATTTGCAATAAAAATATGCAGGCAAAATACTTTCAAACATCAACACAAAGATTCTGCCCACTTTTCACTCACCACTTTTGCGATATATCCCAATTACCGCGGGCGGATAACTTCGCACATCCCAGGCCTTCCGATCCCTCAGCAAGGCATAATCGAAACGCTCGTCGGCTTCGACAACAAAAATACTTTTTACCGGCGCCGCCTGAATCAGTCCCCCCAGCAATTCCAGCATTTCGCCCAAGCGGGAAACGTAAAAATCGTACGGCGGCGAACAAAAGACAAGCCAACTTGCCTTTCCCAAATTCCCGCGGCGTTTGTTCCAAATAAAAACATCGCCCGGCACAATCTCCGTCTGCGACTGAACACCCAAGGCCAAGACATTTTGCCGGATGACGTCGGCCGTGGGGTGATGTTGTTCGATGAGGGTCGCCCTGGCTGCGCCGCGGCTAAGCGCTTCCAGGCCCAACGCCCCGGTGCCGGCAAATAGATCGATTGCGTGAGCCCCTTCGATTTCACCTCCTATGAGATTGAACACCGCTTCGCGGAGCCGGTCTTTCATGGGCCGGGTTCGAATCTCCCCGCTATATAGCAGTTTGCGCCTCCGGAATCGGCCGCCGATGATTCGCAAACCAACCGTCTCGGCCGGCGGCTTGCCGGCTTTATCTCGCTTCGGACCGGTTTTTTGCTGGGCAGGCTTGCGTTTATGTTTGCTCATTATTTGTTAGTCTCTTATTTAGCCCCCCGTGAATACACGGGGGGGTTTGCGTTTAAATACTAATACGCTTTCAAATGAGAGTGTCCTGAAATTGGTTATCCCGTTGGTGCGGCAGTTGTACTGCCGCACCTATGCTCTACTGATCGAGGGGCGACAGTACAACTGTCGCCCCAACAAGGTTTAACCACATGGCATTTCAGGACACCCTCTTTCAAATTCAAACCCCCTGCCGTATTCACAGTTGTCCGCCCTTTCTCCAAGGCACTGGATATGGTACTCTATATTTTGGGCAACGAAAAGGTTCTGTTTTCAAGGATATAATAATGCACAAGATCCACATCGTACTGTTTGCATTTATCTTTTTTTCAATGATAAATATGCATGTGAGGGCAAAAGCCGCCCCTGACGCGCCTAAACCCGGCCCCGCCAAGGCAGAATTTCAAAAGGTTTTCGAGGAGTGGAAAACGCTCGTCGGCCAGGTGGGCGCCTTGAAGGCGAAAAATCGCACGGCTACAAAAGAAGAACGCCCCGAGATCGAAAAACAATGGAATGAACTGCTTGAAAAAGGCAAAATACTGCAACCCCAATTATTCCAGGCCGCCGAAAAAGCCTTTGCCGAGGCCCCCAACGCCGATAAAGACGTTACGGATTTGCTGCTGGCCATATTCTATGACGAGGTAGGGCAAGATGATTTCGAAAATGCCGCCCGAATCGGCAAACTCCTTATCGATAATAATTGCGGCAGCGCCCAAATCGATAGCGGCGCCGGCATCGCGGCCGTTTGCGTGGGCGATTTCATTGCGGCGGAAAAATACCTGGGCGAGGCCAATAAAGCCGGCTATTACGAGGCGAAACAAACAAATGACCCCCTGGCCGGTCAGGGACTACATTTTTTGACGGATCTCGCTAAATTAAAAACATCCTGGATTAAAGAACAGCAGATCCGCCAGGCAGAAAACAACGCCGACGATCTGCCCCGAGTACTGATTAAAACCAATAAGGGCGATATCGAAGTCGAGCTTTTCGAAAACGAGGCCCCAAATACGGTGGCTAATTTCATCACGCTGGTGGAAAAAGGGTTTTACAACGGCCTCACCTTTCATCGCGTGCTGCCGGCCTTTATGGCCCAGGGAGGAGATCCCCAGGGCG
>JBEKSO010000041.1:0-15720 GCA_049516935.1 Thermoguttaceae bacterium | reverse complement strand
GAACGGCCGGATTATAACGGAGGCGTCGCAGTCGGGTGGTGGGGAAGGCTGAGAAATCGGTCATTAGTTATTTACTCCGTTGCACGGCCTTTGACAGTAAAGTAATTTATTGCAAATTGTAAATTGAACAAAACGCGAAACGAGTGTTGGGGCTTATATCAAACGATCTACGGATCAAGATATTTGCGATCATTGCGGATTTGCAATTTTGGTTCTGACCCATTTGCGGAAGGATCGCACCAGCGTGGTTTCGCTGGCTGAACCTATGTTTTGCAGGACATTTTCGACATCTGTCGGGGAGAGTTGGGGAAAACTTAAACTGGACCGGCTGGAAAAGTATTTGCCATCGGCGTCGAGGGTGTAAAAAATTAGTTTTTGTCCGTCATATCGCCACACTTCCGGCACTTTGAAAGCTGCATATATGGGCATCTTATCAGTCATACATGCGCCGAGATCGATTTCGACCGCCAAATCCGGCGGAGGATCCGTGGAAAGGTCGAGTTCGGACTTGTTTCGGACCGACAACTCATGGGCGATGTAATAGCAATTATCCGGCTCCAAACCGCGGCGGATATCCTCTCGTTTGAACGTCACCGTGCGGCAACTTTGTACGTCGATGCCCAATTCCTCCGTCCATACGTCAATCAATCGGCCGATCATGTATCCGAACTGCTCGTGACGTTTTGAGGGAGTCATCATTTCCAGCACTCCTCGATCGTAGGTCATGCGGACGTGTTGATTTTCGCTTTGTTCCCGCAGTGCCAGATAGGTTTGCCACGGGACTCCCGGCAACACGAATCGTTTATCCGTTTGAATTGATTCGACTATAGACATTGTAATAGACTCGCGTTCTACCGGCACCAGTGTCTGGGATATTTCCACCGGCGGCTGTTAGCCGCCGGCTATTGCGCGTGACATTAGTTTTCTGACTTTAAATTTTACTGATCCGCTTTTACTTTATCAAGTGCGGTAAGCGCGCGGCGGACGGCGTCGGCGGCCCAGGGTTTGTCGGAGTAGAGTTCGATTACTGCGCGATACATGTCTTGGGCGCGGCGGGGATCGGTTGCCAGCAGGGCGTCGGCCTGGTTTAGGTGTTTTTGAATTATTGCGAGTTGTTCGGGGGCGAACTGTTCGACATTCTTTTTTAATTGTTGCAGGCGGCGGCGGGCAAGGGTAAGACAATCGGCGGTGGGCCCGGCCGTTTCGGCGGAATTCTGATACAGATCGACAAGGGCCTGGAGTTTGGCGATGCACTGTTCGGTGCTGAAGCGTTGATAGCCGAGTGCTTCGAGATATGCGCGTTCGATGGGCAGGAGGTTTTCCTTGACGGTGAAGCCTTTGGCCATCTGATCGAAGTCGCCTTGCAGCCGATCGATCGCGATCTCGTGTTGAAATTTGCGGAGCTTGGACGCCCGGGGATCGCCGGCGTATTGCTCGTCGGGATATTGCTCTAAGTAGGCACGGATGTCGTCTTCGGCTTGGATGATGGATTCGATTTTTTCATCTTCGGTGCGGGCGGCGATGCGGCGGTAAAGCGAATCGGCGGTTGGCGGTTTGAGAAAATACCTGACGGTTAAGCCCAGCATGAGCAGCCCGGCCGCCAGGGCACAGGTTTGCAGGGAAATAATGGCGGGTTTTGGCGCCTCGATTTCCGTTTTGCCGAGTTCTTCCCGGCTGACGGGCACGAAATGGCCGGTGGACTTTGTTTCCGCGCCGGCCGCGGCATCTGTTTGCGGAGGTAGGTTGACTGTGGCCACGGTATCGGGCAACTCGGGCGCGGGTTGGGCGACTGGCAGCGCGGTCGGGTGTTGCGAAGAAGGAGTGAATACCTGCGTGTCGGGGAGTTGCACATCTTGCGCGGGGCCGTTTTCCGTCGCCGGCATTGTAACGGCCGCGGCATCCGGGCCAGACGAAGAGTCTAAGGGCGAATCGGATTGATAATAAGAGGCGTCGGCCTGCATAGTGGCGGCGGGCGAGGGCATGGCATGCTGCATGGCCTCGAGACACCGGCCGAGAATAGTGGCGTTGGGAATGCGCCGGGCAGGATCTTTTTCCAGCAACTGCATTATGATGCGCTGGAGTTCTTCAGGCACGTCGGCGTTGTGGCGGCAGAGAGGCTCGGGTGTTTCGAACTGTTGTTTATAAAGCACTTCGCCCAGCGAATTGCCGCGAAAAACCGGACGGCGGGCCAAAAGCACGTACATCACCGCGCCCAGGCTGTAAAGATCGGTTCGCTGGTCGATGGATTTACCGGCGGCTTGCTCCGGGGCCATGTATTCGGCCGTTCCCAGGACCGAACCGGCACTGGTAAGGCGGGTATTTCCGAAAAGGCGGGCGATGCCGAAGTCGGAGAGTTTTACCTGGCCGCCTGCGGTCAAGAGCAAATTTCCGGGCTTAATGTCGCGGTGGATCACGCCGCGGTCGTGGGCGTGGCGGAGTGCGCGGCAGATTTCGATGACGATGCGGACGACTTCCCGCCAATCGAAGCGCCGGCCGCGGCCGAGTTCTTCCTCCAGGCTGTTGCCGTCGATCAGTTCCATGGCGTAGAATAGGCGGGTGTCATCTTCGCCGAAGCCGAATAGCCTGACGATGTTTGGATGGTTGAGTTTGCGGAGAGTTTCGATTTCGGCCTCGAAGCGGCCGCGAAATCCTTCCTCCTCGGCCAGTGCCGCGGAGAGGAGTTTGACGGCGGCGGGTTCGCCGGTTTCCAGATTGACGCCTTCGAAGACGGTTCCCATGCCGCCCCGCCCGAGCTTCCCCACGATTTGATAAGGTCCGAGCCGTTCGATTTGCATGTAAAAAATCCCAGGTTGACTGATATTTACATCCTATAGCGCAGGAGTTGGCATCGCCAGAGGGAAGGTTACTATTTAAGGGTTCAGAGTTCAGAATTTGGGTTCAGGGTTCGGGGTTCAGGATTCAGGATTTTGGGTATACAATATAAATTATGGTGTTATCGGGAATTTTAAATATAAACAAACCCACGGACATAACCTCGCGAGAGGCGGTGGATATGGTCGAGCGATTGGTCCGGCCGGCCAAAGTCGGGCATGCGGGCACGCTCGATCCGTTGGCTTGCGGCGTGTTGGTGGTATGCGTAGGATCGGCCACTAGATTGATCGAGTACGTGCAGCGGATGCCTAAGTCGTACGTGGGCACGTTTCTCTTGGGCCGTCAAAGCACGACCGAGGATATCGAAGGCGAGGTTGTGGAGTTGGCCGATCCGCCCGTGCCCGTGTTGGAAGAAATTCAAGACGCGGCTAAAAAATTCGAGGGGAATATTTTGCAACGGCCGCCGGCGTTTTCCGCGCTTAAAATCAACGGGCGCAGGGCGTACAAGATGGCGCGAATGGGAGAAGAGGTTAAATTGCAGGCCCGGCTCGTAAGCATACATCGGATCGCGGTGCGGTCGTACGAATATCCGCGGTTGGTGCTGGAAGTGGATTGCGGCAGCGGGACGTACATTCGCTCGCTGGGCCGGGACCTGGCCGAATCGTTGGGGACCTCGGCAGTGATGTCGGGGTTGACGCGGACGGCGATCGGCAAGTTTGATTTGGAGAAATCGCTGGATCCGGGCAAGTTGACGAAGGAAAATATACGCGGTCACCTTTTGCCCATGATCTGTGCTTTGGATAATCTGCCGCGGTTGGAACTTTCGGCCGAGGAAATCGGGCGCGTTCATCAGGGGTTATCGATTGCGAAACGAATCAATGGCGCAGAAGCTGAAGAACTAGTCGCAGTTGACGAGCAAGGTGATTTGGTAGCGATTCTAAGTTTTTCGGACGGTGAATCGCTGCGTCCGGTAAGGAATTTTTTATATGAGATTGGCTGAGGCCTTTCGGGGATTTACATTTAGGCGCCCCCGGGTGTATTCACCCGGGGCTAAATATTGATAACAACATGACATTGCCCATACGCACGCTTCCGATAGTCGAACGCTGGGACTGCCACAGTTGCGGATTTTGCTGTCGCAGCACGAAGTTCAAGCTCAGCGATGAGGATTTAAAAAAACTCCGCGAGCAAAAGTGGGAAGAGCATCCTGATTTTCAGGGCCTGCGGATAGTTACAGAGCACGGCTGGCTGCGGAAATATCATCAACTGGGAAAGCGGCCGGATGGGACGTGCATTTTTTTGACCGGTGACAACCTGTGCCGCATACATCGGGATTTGGGCGAGTTGGCCAAGCCCCTGGTTTGCCGCTTGTTTCCCTTTCAATTGGTGCCGTTGGAGGATTTTGCTTTTGTCACCTTGCGGCAATATTGTCCATCGGCGGCGGCCGACAAGGGCCGGCCCCTGGAGGAGCATTTACAATACATCGCTCAACTGGCCGAAGAAGGCAAATTGACGATACGGCCCATTAAGCTGCCGGCGATATTCCGGGGCTGTATGCGTTCGTGGGACGATTTGCTTTTGGTGGCAGACATATTGGATCGGCTGATGCACGACGAGCGTTATCCGATCGCACGGAGGTTGGTGCACGGCGTGCAATTTTGCGATCTGCTCGAACGGAGCCGGGCAAATGCGATCGGCAGCGAGGAATTTGGGGCGTTGCTGGAAAAGTTGGCAGCCGCGGCGTCGTCGGAGAAGAAAAGCGGGGAGATATTTCGCCAGGCGCGGCGGCCGGAAATGGTTGCCCGGTTATTGTTCCGGCAAATCTTGTTTGAATACCTGCGATTGCACCCGGATTATCATGCCCGGGCTACATGGGGCGAGCGGTGGCGGATGATCCGCGAGGCGATAGCCTTTGCCCGGGGTAAAGGCCCGCTTACGTTTGCCGGGGAGAATTTTCCGGCCACGACCTTTTCGGCCTTGGAGCAACCCATGGGTGAAGTGGCGGAAGACGTTATGCGTCCGCTTAATCGATTTTATGAAAAAGACACGGCGGCAAAGCAGTATTTGCTATTGGGCGATACGAGCTGGACGCTGGTCGACGGATTTCGCACGATGGCCGTTTCGCACGCCGCGGCCATGTGGCTTTTGCGGTTGACCTGCGGCAATAGGAAACCGGCATTGGAAGACGTTTTCAAGGTCTTAAGGACGATAGACAGGGGCCTGGGGTGCGACTGTCTGCTTGGTCGGCGGCATCGGCGGCGGGTGGCCTTTTTGAATCGGCTGGGGGAACTGTCGAGATTATTGGCTTGGTATTCGCGTTAATTTAAACCATTTAAACAAAGGGCCGCCCTGCCGGACGGCCCTTGATTTTTTATTCGCGCGAAGCAACTAGTTTATTAACGCCTCCGCCAACCATAAGCCATCAGGCTAATGGCTGCGGCTCCCAACAGTAGCAGCGCTCCAGGCTCCGGGATGGATTCATAGTGTACCACGAAGTTGTCTCCGTTTGAGAGCGGATACGATAGTGTATACACCTCGGGTAGAGTTTGTGTAGTGGCAAGAGGGCTAATATCACCTTCTTCAAGAGAGTCGGAAAAGAAAGTAACAGAGGCCACACTCCCATAATGGTCCAGAGCCACATATAATGTGTCACTCAATTTAAGCGGGTCTTCAGGCTCATATATGTTGTACGGATCCATAATAGTAGCCGCGTCTATAGTATGATTGATAGACCAATAGACCTCTCCAGGAGTGGTAGGCCCCTCCTGTACGATATATGGCTGGGGTAGACCTTCCGGGCTGGTAGTGGTGTAGATGAATTCGTCGTTGTCAAAGATGTTTATAGTGTAGTCTATACCGCCCATTGCTGTGTTTACTGTGATCGGCAGGAGCATAGCTAACAACATCACAATCATTTTCAATTTCATTATTAAACCTCCCTACGTTCTAAGTGTGCTATTGACTATCCATCGGTTCTCAGGGCATTCATGCCCACTTGGCTGTGATTTATCCAATGAAAAGTCATTTCTATGCTGCTTCTCGTTTTTTCGAATGACTCGCAGATAGACCTAGAGACGAGATTTACCCCAGGTAAAAACCGAACACAACCGCTTCCTGCCTGCCAGTGCAAGATGGAATCGGCCCTCGGCACGCGAGTCGCCAACACACCCAAAAAAGAATGAAAATCATCCACACGGGCGGGAGATTTTCGTTTGGATGCTAACGCTGCCTCGTCGGATTGGGTGAATAATTTATCTTGGTCATCAAGAGTTTTTAATATATCAATAATGGATGGGATGTCAACTAGCTAAAGCGTGGCATCTACAAGAATGTGAGAAATTGCATCTGTAGAGGGGAAAAACCGCCGGAAAATTGGCCCAAAATGGTTATAAAAGATTCTCCCCCCTCAAGATCCGATCCCCAAATGCCCTCACCCTAAGGCTCTACTAAAGTCAGTATGGGCCGTAAGCTCTCGCCGCAGAGGATGTGAATAATGATGAGCACCAGAACGGCGGCGGGTGGCCTTTTTGAATCGGCTGGGGGAACTCACGAGACTACTGGCGTGGTATGCGCGTTGAATAAATCGGTCCCGGTTTGCTTTCATCCCAAACTCACAGAGTGGCATAAAGATGCAATCAAAGCCCCCGCTGTATTCACCGGGGGCTAAATAAATAAGATGCGGACAAAGTTAAGGAGGTGCGGAAGGAGATTGGGAAGTGGGCGGTGAGCTTGGCGCGCTGGGCAGATCGGCGCGGTAGGAATTCAACGATTTTTCAATCTTAACGGCCAGGTCAGTCTGGCCTTGAGAGCGGGCAAGTTTCAGCGCTTTTTCGAAGTGTTCGATGGCCGGGAGGGATTGGCCCATCTGTTTATAAGCATTGCCCAGATTGTACTCCGTGCCATAAAGGTCGGGGTCGATTTTCAAGGCCGCTTGGTAGCTTTCGATGGCTTCCCGAGGCCTGCCGGCCCGGACCAGCGCCAATCCCAGATTGTTTAGCACATCGAGATAGTCGGGTTTGGCGGACAATGCCTGCCGGAAATAATCGATAGCATCCTGAAGCCGGCCATCTTCGCGCGCCGCATTGCCAAGGATATAAAGGGTTTTGGAGTCATTGGGTTTGAGTTTCAGGGCCTCATGAAGATGATCGAGGGCCTCTTGGCGGCGGTCGGTATGGAGGAGCGCGGCGCCGAAATTAACATGGACCTGGGGATAATTAGGATTGAGTTTTAGGGATTGGTCGAAATGATCGATAGCCTCTTGTTGGAATCCTTTTTGCCATAAAGCGCTGCCCAGGTTGTTGTGCGCCATCCAGGAGTTCGGGTCTTTTTCAACAGTTGCCGTGTAAAGTGTGATTTCATCGGAATATTCCGCGCTTTGCAGGCAAGTTAAAAAGGCAAGAATTCCCAGAACCAAGACGGCCGCCTCGGTTGCCAACCGATGCGCCGTGCCCTGCGAACTGCGGCGCCACAAGCTGAAACCGGCCGCGAGCAAGGCTATTACGGGGATAAGGGCGATGTGCTGATAATGGTCGGCCACCAGGGAATAGCGCATGAAGAATACGTCGGTAAAACCCATGACCGGGGCCAGGGCCGCGCAGAAAAACACCCAGGCGAAAAGAAACGGCCGGCTCCAGGTTTTTCTATACCGCCACAGAATTGCCGTGAGGACTAACGCCGCCGACAAGGGCAGCCACCATAACGGATTGCCGGGGTCGATGTGCCATTGTGGATAGATGAAAAGCAGGTTCAGGGGCAGAAGCGCTTTGTAAAGATAAAACCACACCACTCCACCCGCGCCCAGCAGGCGTTGGGTAAAATCGGCGCTGCGGATTATCTCTCCGGAACCATGCCTTTGGAACCATACGTTTACTACGGTCAAGGCCGCGGCAACGGCGAAAAAGGGCGCAATTCGCAGCAGATCCCGCCTTGTCAGGGGGCGCAGCCAGCAGGCGATTCCCAGCAGAAACACCGGGAGGATCGTCACCGATCCCTTGCTGAGCATGGCCAGCACGAAGGCCGAAAGACTCAAGCAGTACCAAGAAAAACGGTTGGCAGTGGACGGTGGGCAGTGGGCAGTGCTTTGTTTAGCCGCGACCGGGCACCAACCAAAGGTTGGTCGGGGAGCGGGTTTAACGAATCTCAGATACCATAGAATTGAGAGCAAAAAGAACAGCACTGCCAGCATGTCTTTCCGCTGCGAGATCCAGGCCACCGATTCCACATTCACCGGATGCAGGGCGAAGACGACGGCGGCCAAAAACCCGCCGGGAATGGATAACTTCCGCAAGATGATCCAGATCAAGAGGGCCTCGGCAATGTGCAATATCAAGTTTGTGAGATGATAGCCGGTGGAGTTCATTTCCCACAGCCGCCACTCGATCCAGAGAGTTGTATTGCTTAGCGGGTAGAAATCCCAAGGTTCGGTGGTGCACCAAAATCGGAACAGGCCATCGGCGGACTTGATGATTGGATTTTCGGTAAGATATAGATCCTTGTCGTCCCAGATGAAGTCGCCATTCAAGGAAGGGGAATAAGCAAAAAAGGCAGCGACGATGATAATTGCTGCTCCGACAAGCACGCCAAGTGGCAGCCCGGATGGGACAAAGGTTTTCGAGCCGATTTGGAGAGCGTTATTATCAGCAGTTTTTTTGCGTTTGGACATAAAAGCATCAAGACCGGGCCAGTTTACGGAGCACGGTTTGGAGTATGCCGCCGTTGCGGTAATAATCGAGTTCCACGGGCGTGTCGATGCGAACCTTTACGGGAAATTCTTTAACGGATCCGTCCCGGGCAACGGCGCGGACCGTCAGTTCGCTGCGAGGCTGAATCCGGTCGGAAAGATCGGGGATGTGGAAGGTTTCTTCGCCGCTAAGGCCGAGTGTTTCCCAGGAGACGCCCGGAGTGAATTGCAGTGGCAGCACGCCCATGCCTACCAGGTTGCTGCGGTGAATCCGCTCGAAGCTGGAGGCGATGACCGCCCGAACGCCGAGCAGATGCGTGCCCTTGGCGGCCCAATCGCGGCTGGAGCCGGAGCCGTATTCGGCGCCGGCGAGGATGATAAGTGGCACGCCTTGGGCTTTGTATTTCATGGCTGCGTCGTAGATGGGCATGAGTTCGCCGTCGGGCAGATGGCGCGTGACCCCGCCCTCGGTGCCGGGCGCAAGGAAGTTGCGGATGCGGATATTGGCGAATGTGCCGCGGGTCATCACCCGGTCGTTTCCGCGGCGCGAGCCGTAACTGTTAAAGTCGACAGGCGAGACGCCGCGCTCGATAAGATATTTTCCGGCGGGACTTTTGGCCCCTATGAAACCGGCCGGGGAGATGTGATCGGTGGTAACCGAATCGCCCAATACGGCCAAAACACAGGCGCCGAGGATAGGTTGGATAGGCTGGGGCTCAATCGCCAGATCGAGTAAGAACGGGGGCTCTTGGATATAAGTGCTTTTATCGTCCCAGGGGAACAATTCGCTTTCGGCCACAGGCAGGGCGTTCCAGGTTTCGTTGGCCTGGAAAATGTTGGCGTATTGCTTGCGGAACATTTCCGGGGTGACTGCGTGGGCCAGGACGGCCTCGATTTCAGTATGAGTGGGCCAGATGTCACGCAAAAATACCGGTTTGCCGTCGCTGCCCGTGCCCAACGGTTCGGTCGTTAGGTCGATGTCGATGGTTCCGGCCAGGGCATAAGCGACGACCATGGGCGGGCTGGCCAGATAGTTGGCCTTTACAAGGGGATTGATGCGGCCTTCGAAATTGCGATTGCCGCTTAAGACGGCGGCGGCCACTAGATTCGCCTCGCCGACGGCCTTGGCCACGGCGTCGGGCAGGGGACCGCTGTTGCCGATGCAGGTGGTGCAGCCGTAGCCCACGGTTTGGAATCCCAACTGATCGAGCGGTTTGTCGAGTCCGGTTTTTTCCAGGTAATCGGTGACCACGCGGCTGCCCGGGGCAAGGCTGGTTTTTACATGGGATTTGACCTTAAGCCCCTTTTCCACGGCTTTTTTGGCCAGAAGCCCGGCGGCCAACATTACGCCGGGATTGCTGGTGTTGGTGCAACTGGTAATAGCGGCGATGACCACTGCGCCGTGGGAGAGGGTATTGCCGTTGAAGACGGCCGTTTTGCCGATGCCCTCCGGCGCAAGGGCAAATCCGCGGTCCTTCACGGGTGCGGATAAGGCGGCGCGAAAGGCCTGCTTGGCGTTTTTAAGAGCCACGCGATCCTGGGGACGCTTGGGACCGGCAAGACTGGGCTCGACGGTGGTTAAGTCGAGCCGCAAAAGCTTGGAGTATATCGGCGGCGGGGCATCGGGGCGGCAGAAGAGATGCTGCTCTTTGGCGTAGCGCTCGACCAGATCGACTTCTTCCGCGGTTCGGCCGGTTTCATGCAGATAATCGAGCGTCTGATTGTCGATGGGAAAGTATCCCATTGTTGCGCCATATTCGGGGGCCATGTTGGCGATTAGCGCGCGTTCGGCGACCTTCATACCGGCCAAAGCCGGGCCGAAAAATTCGACGAACTTTTCGACCATGCCTTCGCCGCGGAGGATTTGCGTGATGGTAAGGACCAGATCGGTGGCGGTAGTGCCGGGCGGGAGCTCGCCGGCAAGTTCGAAGCCGACCACTTCCGGGGCCAGCATGTACAGGGGCTGGCCGAGCATGACTGCCTCGGCCTCGATTCCGCCCACTCCCCAGCCCAACACGCCCAGGCCGTTGATCATTGTTGTGTGGCTGTCGGTGCCGACGAGTGTATCGGGCAGGGCCACCGTGCCGGAGGCGTCTTCGTGCAAGAAAACGCACTTGGCCAGATACTCGAGGTTTACCTGGTGAACGATGCCCACGGCCGGGGGAACCACGCGGAAGTTTTGGAATGCCTTCTGTCCCCAGCGGAGGAATTCGTAGCGCTGGCGATTGCGTTGGAACTCGAATTTGACGTTTTCCGAAAGGGCGTCGGACGAGCCGAAGCGATCGACTTGGACCGAATGGTCGATCACCAGATCGATGGGTATAAGCGGGTTGATTTTTCGCGGATCGCCGCCCAGTCGATGCATGGCGTTGCGCATGGCGGCCAGATCGACCACTGCCGGCACGCCGGTAAAGTCCTGGAGCACTACCCGGGCGGGCTTGAAAGGCACTTCCACGCTGACGGGCTTATGAGGATTCCAAGCGGCCAGGTTTTTTACGTCGGTTTCTGTAACTTCATAGCCGTCGCAATTGCGCAATACGGCTTCGAGCAAGACGCGGATGGAATAGGGCAGGGCACCAAGGCGCATCAAACCGGCGTGCTCCAAGCGGGTCAAACGATAAATACCTGCCGGGCCTGCGCCGGTGTCGAAGGCATCTCGGGCGTTGAAGGGATCGAACATAAAAGGTTTCAGGGTTCGGGGTTCAGGGTTCAGGATTTTAGTTTCGGGATTTGTGGTGCGGTAGGGTGTGGATCATGATTAATATTATGAAGTGGTTATTTTTTTATAAAATCGCAGGAGATGTGTTTCCAATTTTCATCTACCGGGGCGGTGATGGAGACCATTTCCTTTGTCATGGGATGTTTGAATTCCAAAATGCGCGCGTGCAGGGCAATGGCACGCAGGCGGAGGTCGTCGTATTGGGGACCGAAGGGGATTTTGGATCCATATTGGGCGTCGCCCAGGAGGGGATGGCCCCGGGAAGCGGCTTGGATGCGGACCTGGTGCGTGCGTCCGGTTTCCAGGCGGATTTCCAGCCAGGATCCCCAGGGACCTGCGCCTAGAACTCGATAATGTAGCACGGCCTGGCGGGATTGGGGAAGGCCGGGCGAGACGACCTCGGCCTGGGGTTTGCCCGGGACCTTGAGGATATAATCCTCCCAAGTGCACGATTCCGCCGCGACTTGCCCTTCCACGCAGGCCCAATAAATTTTATTGACCAGGCGCCGTTCGAATTGCTCGGCCAGACGCCGGGCGGCGCGGCGCTTGGTGCAAAACACCATGGCCCCGGAGGCCGGGCGGTCCAGGCGGTGGGGGATGCCCAGGTACACGGAGTCGTATGGGTGGCCGCGCTTGAGGATGAAATTTTTTATGCGCAGTTCCAGGCTGTCGATGCCGGGCGGGGCTTGGGTTAATAGACCAGAGGGTTTGTTTACCGCCAAACAAGGTCCGTTTTCGTAAAGGATCTGAAATCCAGGATCGTCCATCATTTAATTTTATACATAAATAACCGGGCACAAGTGCCTGGGCTTCTAATTTGGCTATTGAGTCTCAGGCAATAAATGTCACATTGTAATAGCCGGCGGTTAACAGCCGCCGGCAGGATTTCGCGAGTTTTCCGGCGGTCGTTGACCGCCGGCTAGTGACATTAGATTAATATGAGATTCAGTAAACATTTACCTAATATTAAATGCTATGATTGATAAACACCACCACACTACAGAGGGCCGCGATCATGCGTCAATCGATTACAGTTGGACCGGGTAAAAAGGTGCGCTTGAAGGATTTTGATCCGGATTATACGGGCGGCATCAAAAACAAGAAAAAAGCCCAGGAAGAATTGGAGGCAAACATCAAGAGCCTTTCCGAGTTGGGCTATCGTCTATACGCCGAGAATCGCCGCTCGCTGTTGCTGGTTTTGCAGGGCATGGACACGGCCGGCAAAGACGGAACCATCCGACACGTGATGAGGGGATTCAATCCGCAAAGCTGCCAGGTTTCGTCGTTCAAGCAGCCCAGCATCGAAGAACTGAACCACGATTTTTTGTGGCGGATCGGCCGGGCGGTCCCGCGCAAGGGAAACATAGGCATCTTCAACCGCTCGCATTACGAAGACGTGCTGGCGGTGCGGGTGCACAATTTGGTGCCCAAGACCGAGTGGCAAACGCGATATGATCGGATCAATCTTTTCGAAAACATTCTGGTTGCCGGGGGCACGACGATTGTCAAAGTCTTTCTACACATCGGCAAGGACGAACAGCGCAAGCGATTGCAATCGCGCCTGGACGACGCGACCAAACTATGGAAATTCAGCCGCGCAGACCTGGCCGAGCGGCGATATTGGGATGAATATCAAAGGGCCTACGAGGCCGCGCTTACGCGTTGCAATACGGAAGAGGCGCCTTGGTACATCGTGCCCGCGAATCGGAAGTGGTTTCGCAATCTGGCGATCAGCCGCATTTTGTGCAAGACATTGGAGAAAATGGATCCCCAGTATCCGCCCGCCGAGGAAGGCTTGGAAGGCATTGTGGTGGAGTGATTTTCTGCGAGTCGATAAATTTGTACTTTTGCAATACAAAGGTTTGTTTAATTTTTTAAAGAGCATGCAAGGCTAATGTGGGGCATGGCACGCTAGCTAGCCGGTCTAGGGCCGCATAATTAATCATTCTACTCATTCTGAGTGCATTACCGCCTAAATTTGGGGATATTAAAGACTCCAAAATCGTTGAATTTGGCGGCATTTCAATTATAATGAGACTTATATATAGTTTTTTTGGGCTGTTGCCGTGTTTCGGGCACTAATGAATGCTCACAGAAAAGGGTGTTTGAAAGTAGGAAGAGATTAATAATATGTCGGGTCTGATAAAAGTACTGTGTGTGGGAATGCTATTGAGTGGCATCATGTTTGGCGCGGCCCGGGCAGACAGCATTGTGCAATTCACTTTTAATGGCCAGATAAACGGAGTATTTGGGCCAGTCAATAACTACAAGGTCCAATTATACGACAGTCAGGTTCAGGCCACCGTGACTAACTTTCTCCAATACGTGAATGCTGGCAGTTATAACGGCACAATTATTCATCGCAACGGCCAGTCGGATGGCCAGACTTTTGTTGTGCAGGGTGGAGGCTTTAGCCCTCAGATCGACAACACGGGTACTTGGACTGGATATTATTATTCGGTAGTGACAGGCGCCCCAATCAAGCTTGATGCCCAACTCTCCAACGTTCGAGGCACCATTGCCATGGCTAGGACAGATGCTGCCGATAGCGCTACCAGTCAGTGGTTCATCAACGTAACCGATAACTTATTTTTAAACCCTTCACAAGGTAACCCTGGTTATGCGGTTTTCGGGCAGGTGGTCGGCGAAGGGATGAATCTCGTCGATGCGATAGCGTCCCTTCCAGCCTATCCTTTCGGCAGCCCTTTCGACGAGTTGCCACTTGCAGGCTATGATGGCGTTTCCGCCGTTAAAAGCTCTAATTTCATCGCAGTTATAAGTGCAGCCGTCGTTCCCACCGTCCAATGGCAAGGCGGCAGCAGCTCCGGTGCAACCAACTGGGCTCTGGCCGCTAATTGGAGCAGCGGTTCGACAGGGCCAAATGGCGCCGGGGGACATCTGGTTGTGGGCAGTCAGGCTTCGGCCAATAATGTAATAGATATGATTTCAGGCGGAGGCCGGACTGTCGGCAATATCTATTTTTCCGACGCGACTCCCACCACAATTAAGAGCACCGGCGGGTACAGCCTTACTTTGGATAACGGCAGTAATGCTTCCACGGTTAGCGTGTTGGGCAACCAGACTATCAGCGCACCGGTGATCCTGAACAGTAATACTATTTTTAGCGGCGACGGGACACTCACATTATCCGGCGGTGTCGATAGTACGCACGGTATGGCTGTTCTGGGCGGCGACATTATCGCCAAAAGCATTAATGTGAATACCCTAACCCTTGAAAATGGTTCGACGATTACGATTCAACCGATTCCCGGCGGTCCGTTGGGCGAGGCGATCGCTCCTGTTCCAGAACCATCGGCCGTGGTTCTGTTAGGCATCGGCATCTGCGCTTTGTCGGCCTACGGATGGCGAAGACGGAAAAGAGCCGCCTGAATACTCCATAATCAAAGTATTTCCAAATAACAGTGCCGGTGATCTGACGCTGTGAAAATGCAAGCGGTTTGCCAATTGCCGATAAAAACATCATGGAAGACGTATTGTATGCATTTGCCGGGCCATTTTGGCATGAAATTGTGCATTTTATGAGGTGAGGGGGGTACTGATAATCGCCAAATAATTGACTGGGTTTTTTAATCAATTATAATCGAAAGTATAGTCTGGGGTGTCGTTTAACGTATCTTGGCCCCCCATGATCGTTCCCACGTACAGCAACTTTTTGGAGTGTAAACAATTATGATTAACGTGCCCGCTCTTTTTGCGCGCCTGTCCGCGGGAATTCTAGCTATTGCGATTATGGCGTGTGTGGTCCAAGCCGACACCGTGATTCAAGTCAACTTGAATGTCGCCGTGACTGGGCTTTTCGGCGACCAGGTCAGCAGCTATCAGGTGCAACTTTTCGATCAAGAGGCGCCCATCACCGTCGCCAATTTTCTCAATTATGCCAATACAAATTCGTACAACAACACGATCTTCCACCGCGACGTGCCGGGGTTCATTATTCAAGGCGGGGGGTTTAAGGAGAATCTCGATCCCACCGGCAAGGTTATTCTTAGTTTTGATCCGATCGCTACGAATCCCGCGATCCAAAACGAATTTAGCGCTTCCCGGTCAAATCTTCGCGGCACGGTTGCCATGGCCAAGCTGGGCAACGATCCCAACAGCGCGACGGATCAATGGTTCATAAACCTTGCCAACAACTCCTCGAATTTGGACAATCAAAACGGCGGTTTCACGGTCTTTGGGCACGTAGTCGGCGAGGGCATGGAGTTGATCGACGCGGCGGCCGCCTTGCCGACCTCTAACATCAACAACAAATACTTCCCCAGCGATATACAGAACGGACCTTTTACCGATGTGCCGATTGACTGGGTTCATCAAGTTCCCAATGACCCAAATTCGCCACTAATAGCGGTTTTCGTCACCGTTTTAAACACGAACGTCATTCCCACCGTGGCCTGGAAAGGCGGCGCCGCCTTGACGCCGACCAATTGGGATACGCCCGCGAATTGGGGTACCGGTTCCAGCGTCCCGG
>JBEKSO010000040.1:0-15807 GCA_049516935.1 Thermoguttaceae bacterium | reverse complement strand
ACGCTTTCCGGCGGCGAGGCCCAACGCCTGAAACTAGCCGCATACATGAGCAGCGCAAAACGCGGCCGGTGCCTGTTCATACTCGATGAACCCACAACCGGATTGCACTTTTTCGACATCGTGCAACTGCTGGACTGCTTCGACGCCCTCTTGGCCGTGGGCCACTCGCTGATCGTGGTCGAACACAACCTGCAAATGATGAAAGCCGCCGATTACATCGTCGATCTCGGGCCGGGCGCGGCCGACGAGGGCGGCCAGGTGGTCATAAAAGGCACGCCCGAGATGGTCGCCAACTGCCCGCATTCAATAACGGGACGATACCTGGCCGATGTATTGCACAAGGAGATTGCAAATTGACAATTGCAAATTGCAAATTGCAAATTGAACGATACATCCGCCAAATACGTTTTCCACCGCTGGGCGAAGAAGGACAGCGCCGATTGGCTTCGGCCAGGGCGATGGTTTGCGGGTGCGGGGCGCTGGGCAGCGTAATTGCTAATACGCTGGTGCGGGCCGGCGTGGGCGGGGTGCGGATCGTGGATCGGGATTTCGTGGAGCTGAGCAATCTGGCCCGGCAGACGCTTTTCGACGAAGCGGACGCCGCTGCCGGACTGCCCAAGGCCGTGGCAGCCGCCGAAAAACTCCGCCGTATAAATTCATCGGTCGAAATCGAGCCGGTCGTGGCAGATGTGAATCACACGAATATCGAGCGGTTCTGCGACGGCGTGGATGTAATCCTCGACGGCACGGATAATTTCGAGACGCGATTCCTCATTAACGACGCCGCGGTTAAGCTCCGCCTGCCCTGGATCTACGGCGGCTGTGTAGGCGCGGAAGGGCAAACCATGACGATCATCCCCGGCGAAACCCCGTGCCTCGGCTGCCTGATGCAAACTTGCCCTCAGCCCGGCAGCACGCCCACCTGCGACACGGCAGGCATCCTGGGCCCGATTGTGGGCGTAATCGCCTCGATCGAGGCCGTCGAGGCGATAAAAATTCTTAGCGGCAACCGCCAGGCCATATCCCGGCAGTTGACGATAGTCGATCTTTGGCAAAATCGCATCAAGCAGGTCGATGTGAGCCGATTGCGCGAGCAAGCCAATTGTGCCGCTTGCAAGCGGGGAGAATTCACCTGGCTGGCCGGACGTGAAGGCGGCCGCACCGCCGCGCTTTGCGGGCGCAACGCCGTGCAACTATCTCATCCGGGAGCGAGCATTTCACTAGCCGATCTGGCCGAGCGCCTTGCCGGCGCAGGTTCTGTCACGCTGAACCAATACCTGCTCCGCCTTCAAGTACCCGCCTATGAAATCACGGTCTTCGCCGACGGCCGCGCGATCATCTCAGGAACCGACGACATCGCCGCCGCCCGCACGATATATGCGAAATACATAGGAACGTAAAGATGGGCAAAATCTTATGCCACACCGGTATATTTCAGCAGTATAAACACCGCCGCGGCAACGATCAGCAAAACTCCTGCGCAACCGGATTTAGATGAAGTGAGGTTGTACTGTTTTGCCAGGGTTTCCACGGCCACCACGGCTTCTCTCAGGCCGGCGCCTGTTTTTTCACGATAGAGTTGGACCGCCTCGATCTTTTTTCTCGCCTGCAAAAGTCCTAATATTTGTTCTTCCAAGCTGCCAGGAGGAACATCCAGCCGAACGTCTTCTTCCAGGGAGATTGGGCCGCCGCAGTGTTTGCACAATCCCACGCCGGGAGGATTCTCTTCGCCGCAGGCTGGGCATTTGGTCATAAGATGCTCCTGCTATATTGGGGTTTTCCTGGATTAAACCGGCCGATTTATTACGCGGCAACAGGCGGCACGGTGTAAATCGTGTTATTTAATTGGTCCGCCGAAGCGGTGGGATGCCTGTCCTATTTTAGCGCGACCAATGGTCGCGGCTTTACACATTTTGCCCGTTGCATGTTTATTTGCACGAATGAGATACAAAAAGATTGCCTTTTATCCAATGGAATATCCTATTTAACACTAAAAGTTTGCCAGGAAAAGAGCAAAACGGTTGAAAAATGAGTAAAAAGGGCAAACAAAACGGAAGGAAACGATGCCAATACGTTGTATCGCCTTAATAACCGATGCTATTATTAAACCCATCGATAATGACTCTTTTCGTGTGTTTTTTAAATGACTCAGACCCTGCAAACGCCGCCGCTTGCTGCGCTTTCAATCCCTGTTCTGGAGACGTCAAAATTTCCTTGTCTGGTAAGGCAGTGGGAGTTGGTAAACTTTGAGGCCGAAGGGGGCCTGGCCCAAATCTTCCGCGCCCGGCCGGCCGGCTCACAGCCCAATCAACCGGCTTTGTATGCATTAAAAATGCTTTTGCCCGACTGGCAAAACGACGCCCAGGCAGTCCGCTTGCTTAATCGTGAGGCCCTGGTTGGCCAAAGCGTTTCGCATCCGCATTTGATTCCGATTTTGTTTGCAAGCGTGCAACAATCGCCGCGGTTCGTGGTAATGCCCTGGCTCGAAGGCGCTACATTGGAACAGCGACTGGCTGCCGGTCAGCATTTCGACCTGCCGCAGGTTTTATGGATCGCCCGGCAAACGGCCGAGGCCCTCGACGCCCTGCACCAGGCCGGCTGGATGCACGGCGACGTAAAACCGAGCAACATCATGCTCTCGGCCGGGGGACATGCCACGCTTTTGGATCTTGGTTTCGCCCGGCGACGCGACGAAACCGGATCGGTCGTGGACCGCTGCGTGCTGGGCACGTTTCATTACATCGCCCCGGAATTTCTCACTTCCGCATTGAGGGCCGATATCCGCAGCGACATCTACAGCCTGGGCGCGGTCCTGTATCGCATTTTGGCCGGGCGTCTGCCGTTTGTAGGCTACGATCTGGGCGAACTGGCCTCGCAGCACAAGCAATCGCTCCCGCCGGACTTGCGCCGCATAGCCCCGCATTTGCCCGCCGGCGTGGCCCGCCTGGTCCATCAAATGCTTTCCAAAGACCCCCTTCGCCGCCCGCAAACCCCGCGTGAATTGATCGAGATTCTGGCCCGGCTGGAGATCGAAAGCTTTTCCGAACGCGCGTGATGGCGATTTCAGGAGTTGGGCATCAAATCGAGATTTTTCCACGTTTTTGCCTGTGGGGGTACTCATGTTTTTTTGGTCACCAAATCGCGATTTTTCCACGTTTGGAGATTCTTTTGCCCTGTCTTTTTCAGTTTCTTATTTTCCACGAAGGACACTAAGGGCACTAAGGTTGGATATTAGTTTATTGTCGCTAAGAACTTAGCAGATCGGGGGACGGATTTCCAGAGCAAGAATTGGACAGCCGGGATTGAATGAAGAATGTAGAATTGGGGATTGGGGATTAGGTATTATGGATTGGGCAAAATGTAGATTGCAAATTGCAGAAAAAATAGACAATGGATAATGTACGGTGTACAATCGACGGATATTCACTTCTGGGCAAGCAAGCAGTTTCACCCGGCGTCTGATGGCTATCCGCCTAAGGTTGGAATCCAGCGGGTAGCCCAGGTTCTTGAACCTGGGCGGCTTTGCCGCAAGAGGTTAAATAAGAAACGGAAAATTTGATAAAAATTCTTGCGACTTCGTTATACCAGTTCAAAAACCGGTGCTACCCGATGGCGCGCCCTTTCAGGGCTTTGGGTTTTGACTGTATCCGCTTACCCAGGGCTGCGCCCTGGGCTATTGTAGTGCGCCGCTTCACGGCTTTAATGGTATACTGAACCCTGAACCCTTAATCTACGGTTGCTCGCCGCGGTAGCTTAGGTCGAGGAGTTCCATGGTGTGCAGGACTTTTAGCGGGTGATGATTGCCGCCCAGCTCGCGCTGGATTTGCAGGAGGCAACCGGAGTTGGCGGCAAGGATGATCGAGGCGCCGGTGGAGAGGATGTTTTCAAGTTTGCGGCGGGCGAGGCGGTCGGACATGTCGGGGTGCTCGAGGTTATACGCGCCGGCCGATCCGCAGCAGATGTCCGATTCGGGCAGGTCGCGCAACTGAAGGCCGGGGATTTTTGCCAAAATTCGACGAGGCGCGGCGGTGATTCGCTGGGCGTGGGCAAGATGGCAGGCGTCGTGATACGTGGCCACTGCCGGGATGCGGCCGGAGGGCGGGACAAGGCCCAAGCCGTCCAGGAATTCGTGCACGTCTTTCACCTTGGCGGCGAATTTTTCGCGATGCGGCTGCAAACCGTCCTTCCAGTGCAGCCCGTATTGTTTTAACATCGCCCCGCAACCGGCGTGATTGACAATAATCGCGTCGTAGCGGTCGAGTTCAAAGGCCACAAGATTGGCGCCGGCCAGTTGCCGGGCGCCGTGACCGTCGCCGGAGTGAAAATGGATCGCCCCGCAGCAGCCCTGCTCGGGCGGGACGAAGATATCGCAGCCGTTGTGCTGCAAGACCCTGAGCGTGGCCCAATGCACCTGGCGGAACAGTGCGTCGGCGACGCAGCCGGTGAAAAACGCTACCCGGGCTCGTTTCCGCCCAATGGCCGGGAGGAATTTCGGCAACTTTGGCCCTTGTCTGACCGGCGGTGGCAGAAGCGAGACCATGCGTCCCAATCGGCCGGGGATGATGCGGAGCAGTCCCATCCGCCTGGCCAAATCGAAAACGCCCGCGTGCTGGAGAAATCGCAGCGGGGCCAGGAGCCGGCGCATGCGGTCGGCGTGAGGGATCAGGCGGAAGAGCACGATTTCGCGGAACCAGTCGTAACGGTTTTCGATTTTGGTTTCGGCCTGTTTTATGGCCACGCGCAAAGGCTCGATCATTTGGCCGTACTCGACGCCGGACGGACAAACCGTTTCGCAGCCCCGGCAATCGAGGCAGAGGTCCAGGTGGCGGCGCATGCGCGGGGTCAATTCGCACCGCCCGTCGGCCGCCATGCGCATGATCTGTATGCGGCCGCGGGGGCCGTCGTTTTCATCACCCAGCACGAGGAAGGTCGGGCAACTCGACGTGCACAGCCCGCAATGCGTGCAGCGGCGGAACAACTCGTAATCGACGCCCGCGGCAAAGTCGCCGGCATGGACGAAAACCGGCCAGCCGTTTTCAGAGCGGTTCGAGTTATCGAGGGAATTCTTATTCACAATTATTCCAGTTGCATTTTCACTTTTGCGAGGCATAGAGCCGCAACAGGCCCCCGGTGTGTTCACCGGGGGCTAAATACGGGTTGGTTCTCGAATATAAAACGGCCGGGATTCAAGATGCCGGCGGGATCGAAACGGTCTTTAAGCGATTGCATTACGGCGAAGGCGTCGGCTTTGGGCCCCCAAACGTCGCGGCAGGTCAAGCCGTTGCCCTGGGGATTTTTTAATACAGACAGTTTACCGCCGGCATCTTCGACCAGAGGACGCAAGCGGCGGCGGAGCAAAGATGCAAAGGGTGTCTGTTTTTCTAGCTCATCAGTAGCCTTTCCGGTCATCACACCGGCGGTCGGGACATGATTGAGCTGCGGGCCGCTTAATTTTGAATCCGAAAACTTAACGCGAACAATGCCGTTGCCGGCATGGGCTTGGATGGTGCAATCCGGATCGAGGGAAACGATTGCGCCGATCATTTTAGTCACGGCGCTGGGGGGAACGGTGATTTGCACCTGGGCGGGAAAATCGGCGAGCCAGTCCCAAAGCGACCTGGCCCGGGCATTGGTTACGGTCATGGGCGAGGCGATGCCGGGTACCCTCTGGGTGGCCTGCCACATGTCGCGGAGCGTGTCGAGCATCCATTGCACTTCAAGGGCAGGGCCTTCAAAACCGACAATCAGCCTGGCCGCAGCGCCTTTCGGCATGGATACGAGGACGGGATTTTCTTGCCGCTCGGGTCCCAGCGCCAGTTCGACCGCCGCCGGCCGGATTGGCGATTGCAACAGATCGGCAATCAATTTATCGGCCGTATGGAGATTGGGCGGATCGCATACCACCAAGGCCGACGTCTCCGGCATGGGGCGGACCATGAGCGTCAACTGGGTGATTATGCCCAGCGTGCCCAGCGAACCGACCATCAACCGGCCCAAGTTGTAGCCCGCGGCGTTTTTCAGCACCCGGCCGCCGCCGGAAAAGATCGTTCCTTGACCATCCACGGCGGTAAAGCCAAGCACGAAGTCGCGCATCGTGCCGCCGGCGAATTGCCGCGGGCCGGAGGCATTTACGGCCGCCGCGCCGCCGACTGTAGCCCGATCGGGCAGAACAACATCGATGGGCAGACGCTGCTTGCGACGGACAAGGATTTTGGAAAGTTTGGCCAAGGTCATTCCGGCTTCGACGGTGATCGTCAAGTCGTCGGGCTGATAATCGACGAGCCGGTCGAGTTTTCCCAATGACAATCCCAGTCCCGGCTCGGTCGGCGTTACGCCGTAATCCAGCCCTGCGCCGCCGCCGATTGGATACACGGCCGTCTTCTCTCCGTATGCCGCGCGGACCGCCGCGGCCACTTCAGTCTGATCGGCCGGTGTAAGAGTTTTGGTCAAGGGAAGGAGATTTCGTGTTGACATTAAAGACCGTTTAATCACTTTTCGTTGGGGCTACAGTTTAACTGTCGCCCCAACAGGAATTGGATCATGTTAACTGTCGCCCCAACAGGAATTGGATCATACGGGTTTAGGGTTCAGGGTTAGGAGTTCAGAATTCATTATTTTGCCGGGATTCAACAGGCCGTAAGGATCGAAGGAATATCGGACGCGATTAAGTGCTTCCAGATCGGGGGATTGGAATTGCCGGGGCATGAGATCGACTTTCCTGGTGCCGACGCCGTGCTCGCCCGACACGCTGCCGCCCAAGGCGATGCACTGCTGGAGCAGTTCGCTGCTTGCGGCCATGGCCTGAGCGACACTTGCCTGGTCGCGCTCGTCGTACAAGATGATCGGATGCAAGTTTCCGTCGCCGGCATGGGCGAGGTTCATTATAGGCACTTGATTTTTTTGTCCGATTTCCGCGACCTTTTGCAGCATCTGCGGCAATCGGGTCCGCGGCACAACGCAGTCTTCGATTAAATAAGAAGGACTGAGCCGGCCGGTGGCGGTTATCGCCGATTTGCGGCATTTCCAAAGTATTTCGCGATCCTCGGGCGACGACGCCTGCCGCGCCTGTGTTGCATTGTTTTTCTTTAACAGCGAAACAATTTGTTCTTGTTGACGATCGAGATCCGCCTCAGGACCGTCGAGTTCGACCAGCAGCATGGCTCCGGCGTCGGCGGGAATATCGGTTTCGGACGATTTATTTACCGCGACCAATATGCCATGATCCATAAGCTCGATTGCCGAGGGGACAATGCCCGCAGCCAAAATTTGCGTGACGGCGTTGACGGCATCTTCGACTGAATCGAATATTGCCAGCATGGTGCGATAGTTTCGCGGGATGGGAGTCAGGCGGAGCCAAACCTTGGTGACGACGGCCAACGTGCCTTCGCCGCCTGCGACCAGGCCGACGAGGTCGAGGCTTGCGGGATCGGCGACGGGACCGAACTCGACTATCGAGCCGTCGCCCAGAACGGCTTCCAGCCCGAGGAGGTGATTGACGGTCGCGCCGAATTTAAGCGCATTGGCGCCGCTGGCGTTTGTGGCCACGTTGCCGCCGATGGAACTGGCGCCTTGCGTGGACGGTTCGGCCGCAAAGAAATAACCGGTGCCGGCCAGTGCTTTTGCAAGTTGCGAATTGTAAACGCCCGCCTCGACCACGGCCCAGCGGTCGCGGAGATTGATCTCCAGGACGCGATTCATTCGCGTGAGCATGAGCACAATGCATCGCCCGGCAGGCAAGCATCCGCCTGCCAGACCGGTGCCAGCCCCGCGGGGCACGATCGCCATGCCGTGCTGATTGCAGATTTTTACAACTTCGGCGACCTGGCAGGTCGATTGCGGAAATACGACCGCCTGGGGCGGGTTGCGGTTGAGCGTGAAGGCATCGCAATCGTAGACCGCCAGTTCCGAAGGCGCAAAGATCACATTCTCGCCGCCGAGCGCAACACGGAGATCTTTGACTAGCGGAGACTGGTGCATGGCCGATGTTGGAGTATCGTTATGGTCTGAATGCTTCTTCGCAATTATAGTCCCCCGTTAAGGGTCATGGATACCTGCGAAAGGATCCATCTAGTTTTGTTTATACTTCCTAATACAATCCCCTCTCCCGCCGGGAGAGGTTTTTATAATCCTCCTCACTCCCACCGGGAGAGGGCCGGGGTGAGGGTATATTTACCCCTATATATGGCAGAAAACTAATCGCCGACTTCCATGCCCAATTGCCGCATCTTGCGATAGAGATTTGAGCGATGCACTCCCAGGCGGGTGGCGGCCTGGCTGACGTTGCCACGGCTTTGCTCGATCAGGCGGCGGATGTAGTCGATCTGGAATTGGTTGGTAGCCTGGGCTAGGGGCAGATTGTAGTCGGGCGCCACTGGGACCTGGCCGCGGGGCGAAAGGATAAATGCCAGGTCTTCGGCCTCGATGCTGTCGGCCACGGAAAGGTATGCCAGGCGTTCCATCAAATTTCGCAATTCGCGGACATTGCCGGGCCAGGAATGCTCGATGAGCCGCTTGCGCGCGGCGGCGGTGAGGCGGGGCACTTTGCGCCGAGCCCGCTGGCAGAAGTCGGTCAAAAAATGTTCGGCCATGATGAGGACGTCGTCGCCCCTAGCGCGCAAGGGAGGCAGTTCGAGCGTGACCACGTTGAGGCGAAAATACAGATCTTCGCGAAATTTTTTCGCCCGCACCATTTCGGCCAGGTTTTGATTGGTGGCGGCCAGAAGTCGGACTTCGGTGTGAATGGGCGTGGAACCGCCGACACGAAGCAGGACTTTTTCTTCCAGCACGCGGAGCAATTTCGCCTGGCAGGCCAGGCTCAGATCGCCGATCTCGTCGAGGAACAACGTTCCGCCGGCGGCGAGTTCGAATTTTCCGGCCCGGGCTTCGCGGGCGTCGGTGAAGGCCCCTTTTTCATGGCCGAACAGTTCGCTTTCGGCCAGGGATTCGGGAATAGCCGCGCAATTAACGGGGATAAACGGCTGATCGCGGCGGCGGCTGAGATAGTGTATCGACTGGGCCACGACCTCCTTGCCGGTGCCGTTTTCGCCCAGGATCAGCACGGCCAAATCGGTGTCGGCCACTCGGCGGATGATGGAGCGGAGGGCGTCGATGGCCGGGCTTTCGCCGATCAAACGCACGCGTTCGGCGGCCTGTTCGGCAATTTGACGGTTGGCCGAAAGCAGAATTTGCCGGTCCTGGGCGTTTTCCAAGGCCACGGCGGCATGGGCGGCCAGTTCGACCAGGGCTTCTTCATCTTCAATGGTAAAACTGCCGGATAGTTTGTTGATCAGTTCGAAGGCCCCGAACAGTTCGCCCTCCCGGCCGCGCAGCGGCACGCACAACAGTGTTCGGGTTTGGTAATGCAATTGGGTGTCGACCCGGCGGTCGATGGCCTGGGGTTCGATGGCCACGTCAACGCGGCGGGGTTCGCCCGATTGAATGACCTGTCCCACCACGCCGCGATCGTCGGGGATGCGCAATTCGCCGCCTGGAATACCCAGGGCGGGCCGGCCAACGAGCGTATGGTTGGCCCGATCCCAAAGAAATATGCTTGCCCGATCGGCGGCCAACAATCGAGTGGCGGCCTCGGCCATGTGGACCAGCAGCGGCTCGACCTCATGGGTTTTATTCCATTGGCCGGCGATTTCCAGAATTGCCTCCATGCGCCGGAGCCGCTTCAGGTTTTGCTGCCCGAAGCGAACCGAAGCCAGTGCATCGGCCAGGACCGGGGCGAGATTTTGCAACACGGCCAGGACTTTGCCCGATTCAGCGGCGCTGCGGCAATGCACGGCCAGAACGTCGGCCGATGAATTACCAACACTTTTGTGTTGGGGCGACAGTTCAACTGTCGCCCCAACAGAACTGTATAAAGGAACGACGCCCCATTGGCCCGCGCTTTGGGCCGCTTGACGATCGAGGACTTCGGCCAAAAGTTCCAATGGCAGCGAGCGTCCGGTTCCGGCCTCTCCGATGACCGTCCAGCGTCCGGCGATCGGCGTGGCAACGAAGGCGTAATCGCCCCCAGCCTGAGCAAAAATTGCCGGAAGAATGTGATTCAAAAAAATGGTGGCATCATCGGCATGGGCAGCTTTCCAGAGGAGTTCGGCTACAACTTGCCAAAGATGGGGCTGATTGAGAATGTTGTCAAAAATGACACGCTGTTGGTCTTGGTCTAGTGATTCTGGCATAAAATGCGACCTTTTTATTCATAATGACATCACAATAATCAAAGCAGTATACCATAGTGTAATCAATTATACAACAAGACGTGGAGTTTTTTTGTACAGGCGGGATGTCTGGATCACAACTCCGGGGATTGACGTAAACGCCTAAGCCTGATAATCTTCGGACTTTTAACCAAGTTGGGGTGGCAGTTCAACTGCCGCCCAAACCAGAGCCCCAGAAATTGTATTTCGCGGAGCGTAAAATAGTGCCCTACGATAGCGTCGTTTGCGTAAAACAGGTGCCCGATACGGCCAATGTCACGGCCGAGGCCATGAAAGAGGACGGGACGGTCAATCGGGCCGCCTTGCCCACGATATTCAATCCGGAAGACCTTTACGCCCTGGAAACGGCCCTGGAAATAAAGGATCGGCACGGCGGCACGGTCACGGCCATCAGCATGGGTCCGCCTAAGGCGGCCGACGTGCTTAGGGATTGCCTGTTTCGCGGGGCGGATCGGGCGATACTGATTACCGACCGCCGCGCGGCGGCCAGCGATACCCTGGCAACAAGCTACATCCTCAGCCAGGCGGTGCGCACCGTGGGGCGGTTCGATTTTGTCTTTTGTGGTCGGCAGGCCATTGACGGCGATACCGCGCAGGTCGGCCCGCAATGCGCCGAAAAACTCGGCATTCCGCAGATCACGTATCTGGAACAATTGATCTACCTGAACGACAACGTGGTTCGCATCCGCCGCAACATCGGCCACGGCTGGGAAATAGTCGAAGCGAAATTGCCGGTGCTGGTCACGGTTTTGGGAACGGCCAATCGGCCCAGGCCGCCGTCGGCCAAGCGGGCAATGCACATGAAAAAGGCCCGGGTGATATCGGAACTAGTCAATGAGTTAAAAGCACAGATGCCCGAGACGGCCGATGATCAAATCCAAGACGAGGCCCTGCGCCGGGCAGAGGCGCTTAAGTCACTTGGCTTGTTGATCGAGCAATGGAACCTCGACGACATCCATGCCGAACTTGCGCGTTCGGGCATGTCCGGCTCGCCCACGAAGGTGCATCGCATTCAGGCAATCGTATTGAAAAAAGAGGGCTACACGGAGATTCCGCCCACCGAAACCGGCGTGCGGCAATTGATTCATGAGTTGGTGGTGGATCGGACATTGGGATAGGAAAGCAGGTCGTATGTAGTAGGTCGTATGTAGACCGTAGGTTATGCTTCAGCATAACGATTAAACAAATGGACGAAATGTTATGCTGAAGCATAACCTACTAAACTGAAAACTGAAAACTGTGAACTGTGAACTGAAAACTTTTATGGAACCTAATCGTCAAGGCGAAGTTTGGATATATGCCGAGCAGGAAGACGGCTCGCTGAGCGAAGTCGTATTGGAGCTGTGCGGCAAGGCGCGGGAACTGGCGGATAGGCTGGGCGTAAAAACCGGGGCTGTGTTGCCCGGCGCAGGCGTCGGCCGTCTGGCCGCGAACCTGATCGCCCACGGGGCGGACACGGTTTACACGGTCGACGATCCGCGGCTTGCGCACTATCAAACGTCGCCTTACGCCCGGGTAGTATCGACGCTGATCCAACGGCGCCGCCCGCAAATCGTGATCTACGGTGCAACGCCGTTGGGCCGCGACCTTGCGCCGCGCGTGGCTTCCGCACTTCGGGCGGGCATGACCGCCGACTGCACCGATCTGGAGATCAGCGATGTTGTGGACCCGAAGACCAAGGTGGAGCACAAGAATCTGCTTTTGCAAATCCGCCCGGCCTTTGGCGGGAATATCATCGCCACGATTGTAAATTTCGACCAATGGCCGCAGATGGCCACGGTCCGCGAGGGCGTGATGGCCATGAAACCGCCCGATCCTTCGCGCCAAGGGCGTAGCGTTGAAGAAAAAGTGGCGCTCGACGACAGCGAGTTGGCGCTTAAGCTGATCAAACGGCACCTCGAACCGCGCAAAGTCAACCTCAAGGGCGCCCGGGTAATCGTGGCCGGGGGCGGCGGCGTCGGCAGCCGGGATAATTTCAAGCTGATTCACGATCTGGCCGGAGCAATCGCCGGGGCGGTCGGCGCAAGCCGCGCGGCAGTCGACGGCGGGTACATCGGCAAGGAACACCAGATCGGCCAGACGGGAACCACCGTGCGCCCGGCCCTGTACATCGCCGTGGGCATCAGCGGCGCGATACAGCATCGGGCGGGGATGGAAGAGTCGGCGAAGATCGTGGCCATAAACAAGGACCCACAGGCGCCGATTTTTTCGGTGGCCCATTACGGCATCGTCGGCGATTTCAAGCAAGTGATTCCAATGATGATAAAATCGATAAAGGAAAAGGTGTGATGAAGTGGGCAGTGGACAGTGGGCGGTGGACAATGAGAAAAAGATAAAGGATGAATAAGCAATTGAAACCGCTGTGGTTGAACACTGCACACTGCACACCGTCCACTGCCCACTAAAAACGTAAACTGTTTACTGTGAACTAAAAACTTCCCAGCGGAGTTTCCCTGTGGCGAATTTCTTTCTCGATAATGACGATATCCAATTTCTTTTCCAGCACATCGACCTGGCCGAGTTGGCCCGGATCCAGGAAGACAATTTTGCGCGCGTGGACAACGGCGGCGCCGATTACGCGCCCGCGGACGAGGCCGACGCGGTGGACAACTATCGCCGCGTTTTGGAGATCGTCGGCGACGTGGCCGGCAACATGATCGCGCCCAATGCCGAGCAGGTAGACCACGAAGGCAACACGCTGAACGAGGACGGCACGGTGACGCTCAACCCGCTGGTTCAGCAGAATCTCAAGCGGCTGATACAGGCCGACGTGATGGGTTTCACCCTGCCGCGAAAGTACGGGGGAATAAACTGCCCGAACCTGATCTACACCATGGCCGTCGAGATCATCAGCCGGGCCGACACATCGCTGATGAACCTGTTCGGGCTGCAAGGCATCGCCGAGACTATTTACGCCTTTGCCGACGAGAAGATCAAGGACATGTCGCTGCCCCGCTTCTGCCGGGGCGAAGTGACCGGGGCCATGGTGCTGACCGAGCCCGACGCCGGCAGCGATCTGCAGGCCGTGCGATTGCGGGCCTATCAGGACGAGCAGGGCAACTGGTTTCTCGACGGCGTGAAGCGGTTCATCACCAACGGCTGCGGCGAAATCCTCCTGGTCCTGGCCCGCAGCGAACCGGACATCGCCGATGGCCGCGGCCTGAGCCTGTTCTATGCCGAGCGGTCGGAAAAAGTGAAAGTCCGGCACTTGGAGAGCAAGCTGGGCATCCACGGATCGCCCACGTGCGAGTTGGTATTCGATAATTGCCCGGCGCTTCTGGTCGGCGAACGCCAGCGGGGTTTGATCACTTACGTGATTGCCCTGATGAACGGCGCAAGGGTGGGCATCGCGGCCCAGTCGCTGGGCGTGGCCGAGGCGGCGTACCGGCTGGCGCGGACTTACGCCCACACCCGCAAGCAGTTCGGCGGACCTATCGAGCGATTGCCGGCCGTGGCGGAAATTGTCACCGACATGAAAATTTCCATCGAGGCCGCCCGGGCGTTGACTTACGAAACCGCGCGGATCTGCGACCAGGAAAACAACAACATCCGCCGGCTGGAAACCGGCTTGTGCGCGGACAAAGACGAGGAAAAACGCCGCAAACAACTCTCCCGGTCGTTTAAAAGGCTTAACGGCATGCTCACGCCGATGTGCAAATACTATTGCTCGGAGATGTGCGTCAAGGCGGCCAACGACGCGATCCAGGTGCTGGGCGGATCGGGCTATATAAAAGACTATGCCGCCGAACGCTATCTGCGCGACGCGCGGATCACCACCATCTACGAAGGCACCAGCCAATTGCAAGTCGTGGCGGCCGTGCGGGGCGTATCGTCCGGGGCGCTCGAAGCCTGGGTCGAATCGCACGAAGCTGCGCAATACTCCGATCCGCTGCTTATGGAACTCAAAGGAAAGCTCGTCGAAGCCAAAGGGCGCCTTTTGGAGATCATGCAATTCGTCAAAACCCGGGGGACGGCGTATCTCGACCTTTCCGGGCGGCGGCTGGTCGATTCGGCCATCGTGATCGTGGCCGGCCACCTGCTTTTAGGCCAGGGCGCGGCAAACGAGCGGAAAAAAAGGGTTGCCCGGCGTTTCCTCCAGCGCGAGTTGCCCGCGCTTCGCATGAATTGCGAACAGGTTCTAGCAGGCGACATGACCCCCTTGGAAGAATATGCCATGTTGGCCGGCCCGGTCCCGGCCAGCGATTGACTTGGAGTATATAATTTTCCGTATTGGCGTCTGCGCGGCATTAAGCTGCGACGTAAACCCCCGGTGTGTTCACCGGGGGCTAAATGCTATAGTAATTGATCCGCGCAAACGAGTTTAAAATTTCACATAAAGATCTTGACTCTATTTCCTATCTTCTGATTCATGGGCATGTTCGACGGAAAAACCGGCGTGATAATGGGCGTGGCCAACGACCACAGCATCGCCTGGGCCATAAGCCAGGCGCTATTTGCCGAGGGGGCGGAGTTGGCATATTCGCACTGGCCGAGTCCGTCGGGTGAACGACGCGTAAAACAACTGCTGGAACCGCATCATCCCAAAATCATACTGCCTTGCGACGTGCAAAAAGACGAAGACATCGTGCGCCTGTTTCAAGCTGTCAAGGAAACCTACGGCAAGATACATTTTCTGGTGCATTCCATCGCCTTTGCCCCGCCGCAGGAACTGCGCAATCCCTATGTGGAGATGAGCCGTGAAGGATGGCGCCTGGCGATGGAGATCAGCGTATATAGTTTCTTGGCCGTCAGCCGTGCAACGGCGGCCCTGATGAGCGAGGGCGGCGCGATTATCACCTTAAGCTATTACGGCGGGGAAAAAGTCGTGCCCGGCTACAACGTGATGGGCGTGTGCAAGGCCGCGTTGGAACACAGCGTGCGTTACCTGGCCTGGGATCTGGGCCGGGAAAATATCCGTGTGAATTGCATCAGCGCCGGACCCATGCGCACGCTAAGCGCGGCCGGCATAGCGGGCTTCGACCAATTGCGCGAGCATGCCGCCCAAAAATCGCCATTGGCCCGCAATGTCGAATTCAAGGAACTCGGCACCACTGCCCTGTATCTGCTAAGCGATCAATCTTCCGGAGTGACCGGCGAAACTATTCATGTAGATTGCGGTTACAGCATAGTGGGACTGTAGTAACCTCGAGTTAGAGACTGGGTAGTTAGGCTTCGAAATTGAGTTCAGAAATATGGCATATTTGATATATTTTCACATATTTAAAGAGTTATATGGCTTGTGATAATAAAATATTGCATTCATAAGTTCAATTCTTTGAGGTACTTATGTTCATTGTTTTTAATTTTATCACGAATTATCTATTGACATAATATTATGCCATATAATAATATTATGCTTAAGAATGGTTATTCATAACAATTATAGGTCTAACAAATGACTAATAGAAAAGAAGTTAATCCCTACACGCCTGGTGCTGGGCATTCCCCACCATATCTAGCAGGACGTGAGGTTGAAGTTGAGAATTTTCGAAAATTCCTACAACAGCAGCAAATAATGACAAACGTCATTCTTACCGGTCTCAGAGGAACTGGTAAGACAGTATTACTAGAAGATAAATAT
>JBEKSO010000039.1:0-15942 GCA_049516935.1 Thermoguttaceae bacterium | reverse complement strand
GTCTACGACTTGGAGTTTAAAGACGGACCTGTCGAGAAGGAAACGGACATAACGGCCGACGGCACAATGTTGGAATATACGGTCGTGGTCGAGGCCAAAACCCTGCCGGCAGCCGCCATGAAGACTATTCAGAAGGCCGCCGAAGGGACGACCATCAAGCGGATCGAGCGCATCGAGATCAGCTATGACACCAAAGACGGCAAGGCCATCAAGCTGCCCAAGTCCATTATGCATTACGCGGCTGAGATGGCAAAGGGGAATCAGACGGCGGAGATTGTCGTCGACCCCGAAGGCTCGGTGATCGAGCCGGCAAAGTGGTCCGTCGCCAAGGAAGAGAAAAACGAGGACAAGGATGCAGATGAGGAAAAAGCGGAAAAAGACGCCAAGGCCGCGTTGGAAAAGGCCCCGAAAGAGGTCCAAGCCGCGGTGAAGAAGCTGCTTGGCGACGGCGAAGTCGATGGATTCGCTCTTGAATCGGACGGCAATTACGAATTGGAGTACGAGGTCAAAGAAGTGGCCCAATCCGCGACCATATCACCAAGCGGCAAGGTTCTGGAAACGGAAGTAACTGTCGAGGCTTCGAAATTGCCCAAGGCCGTTCTGGAGGCGGTTAAGAAGCTTTATCCGAACGGCAAGATCAAGTTGGCGGAAATGTCCACCGTTGAAGGTCGTTCGGCGTATGAGTTGAGTATCGTCGTCGGCGTCACAATATCTCCAGAGGGCAAGGTCCAGGAAGAGGAATCGTCAAAAGAAAAGGCCGCTGAATCGAACCGGCCAAAACCAAGCAACGTCCCGTAG
Source organism: Thermoguttaceae bacterium (assembly GCA_049516935.1). Classification (GTDB taxonomy): domain Bacteria; phylum Planctomycetota; class Planctomycetia; order Pirellulales; family Thermoguttaceae; genus JBEKIK01. The sequence goes on along the minus strand of JBEKSO010000039.1, from coordinate 15,144 downwards.
CCGATCGCTTTGCCGGAGAGTAAAATGAATTAGCTCCGAGGGCCGTTTTTCGCTCTCGGAGCTTTGTTTCTTTGTATGATCGGACCTTTCGGCATGCGAATTCTGCTGATTGAAGACTCGCAACGTTTGCAGCGCTCGCTTGGGACGGGATTGCGCAGGGCCGGCTATGCCCTGGACGTGGCCGGCGAAGGTAAAGAAGGGTTCCGCAAGGCCCAATGCGGCGACTATGACGTGATCGTACTGGATTTGATGTTGCCGGGGATGGACGGTCTGAGTTTGTTGCGAAGGCTGCGGGAAGAAGGAAAAAACATGCATGTTTTGATCCTCACCGCCAAGGATACGGTTGAAGATCGTGTTTTAGGACTTCAAATTGGAGCCGATGATTATTTAATAAAACCTTTTGCCTTCGACGAATTGCTGGCCCGGATTCAGGCCTTGGTTCGGCGCGGACACGGATTCAAGAACCCGCGCATTCAAGTGGGCCATTTGGAAATAGATACCTCGGCAAGGACGGTGGCGGTCGCCGGCAGGGAAGTAAGTATGGCGCCCCGGGAATACGCCCTATTGGAGTATTTGGCGCGGCATCGAGGCGCGGTCGTCTCCCGCGCCCAAATCGAGCGGCACATCTACGACGATACCGCGGAACTGACGAGCAACGTGGTCGATTCCGCGATTTGCGCATTGCGCCGCAAGATCGATCTGCCGGGCATGCCGCCGCTGATACAGACCCGGCGTGGCGTTGGCTATGTGCTTATATCAGGTGAAACGTGAAATCCATACGCGGCAGATTGCTCTTTGGCTTGCTCATGGGATTTGCGATTTTATTTGCAATCTCGGGGACGCTGCTGTATCAATACATGCATGCGGTGCTTAATCGCCAGTTCAATGCGGCATTGGCCGATAAGGCGCACGCTCTTTGCAGCCTTATCAAGATGCAAGCCAACGGCGAATTGGAATTTGAGCTTGCACAACAGCCGATATCGCCGAGCGGCAACGCTGAGTTTGAATACTTCCAAATCTGGGATGAGGATGGGACCGTTCTCATGCGATCGCCGGCATTGGGAAAACAAGATCTTCCGCGATTGGCCGCCCAGACTCCGGTGTTTGTGGACATCGATCTGCCGGAGGGGCGCCCGGGAAGGGCAATGCTGCTTCGCTTTGCGCCGATTGCCGAGGACGAGGAAGCAGGAGATAGTACAAAGCCCCAAAACCAACCTGCACAAGCAACCGGCAAAAACATAACAGTGGCGGTCGCTTCGGACCGAGGCGATCTAGACCGGGTCATGGCTCTGTTGGTCTCGGCGCTGTTGCTGGTTGCAGCCTTCGTTGGAATCGGGACGGTGCTTGTCGTTAGCTTTGTTTTACGCCACGGCCTGAAACCCCTGGAACAGGTCGCCCAGGAAGCGGCAAAAATCGATATACAATCGCCGCACGTTCGTTTTTCATCGGACGCAATGCCCTGCGAATTACAGCCGATTTGCCGGCGATTGAACGACTCGTTGGAACGGCTCATGATGGCTTTCCAACGGGAAAGGCGATTCACGGCCGACGTGGCCCATGAACTGCGCACGCCTATTGCCGAATTACGGTCCTTGGCCGACGTTGCCCTTAAATGGCCAAGCGATCCTGAAATGTCGCTTCCTAACTTTTTCAGGGATGCCAAAGACATCGCCCGGCAGATGGAAGGAATCGTTACGACATTGTTGGCGTTGGCTCGCTGTCAGTCGGGGGCAGCGACAGTCTCAGCCGAAGCCGTGAATCTCGGCGAAGTGATCAAGGAGGCGTGGCAGACCTGCGAGCAAAAGGCCCAAGAACGGGGCCTGGGATTTACCTTTGGCAATTCTTCTCAGTTGATATTACAGACCGATCGGACAATGCTGCATTCCGTAATCAGTAACCTGCTCGGTAACGCGGTAGAGTACGCGACCCAGAGCGGAGCGATCTCCTGCAATGTCCAGCGGAGCGATTCTGGGGTGAAAATCAGTGTAACCAACGATACCGACATTCTCGCTCCCGACGATCTGCCGCACTTGTTCGAGGCTTTTTGGAGGAAAGACCCCGCCCGCACGGACAATTCGCACTGCGGATTGGGGTTGACGCTTGTGGAAGCCTACGCAAAAATCCTCGGCGGCAAGGTCTGTGTTAGTATGCCGACAAAGGAATCCGTGTGTGTCGAGCTCGATCTGCCTCTCTCGAATTGATGATGTAGTGCGTTTATTGAGAGTCGGGAAAATAATGTCGCGGTGTAGATGGTAAATCAAGTCAAGCGGCTGCAATCCACAATCTCGTAGTAAACCGCCGCAGATACATTGCAAAACCGCAAACGGTCCTGGGTTTTCCGAGATAATTGCCGGTCGAATAAAAACTTTAAGAGACGAGTGTAATTACTCGGCAGGGGATATGCAATTACGTCGGGTTGCGGGGTTTGGGTTTTTTAATCATTACAATCGGTAAATTCCCTATCCACTGTTATTACACCGGGCATTATTACTCGCGAGTTGGATGTTTGAGCGGGAGAATTATAACCTAAACTTATTAGAGAAGTATGAAATAAATGACGACGGAAAGCCCATGGTATATAACTGGATACGCGGAGTTATTCATTACGCGGACCGGCTGAATCCACAACAGTGGCTGCTGGTCTTGGGCGTGGTGATTATTATCGGTCTGGTTTGCCTGCGCGGGTTTGGTTCGCGGTCGCAGTATTAGCGGCCATTTTGGAAGGCTCTGCCGCGGCGGCGCGCCTATATGTCGGGATTTAGCGGGGCATCAACATAAAATAATCAAGAAAAGGCTATGCAGTATCTCTTTGGCTTGGATTTCGGGATGGTTCAGATCCCCATTCCCGTGGCTTTGGCCTTGGTGGCAACCATCGGGTATTTAGTCGGTCGGCGGACGCGGAAGTCGGCCAACGAAATGGTCGAGCATTCAAAGCGGGAATTGCGGCACGCTCAGACCGTGGCCTCGGAATTGGAAAAGATCTCTTGGGGGATACGCAAGAGTTTGGCAAAACACCATGCCAATGTCACGCGTTTCAAGGATCGCATCGGCAAGCTCAGCGATCAGCATGAGGAATCGGCTTGGAAAGAACTCTGCCGCGAGGCCGAGGAGATACTGAAACCCACGCTGAAATTGGCAACCCAGATTGCCAACGCTTACGACGAAATCCGCCAGCAGAGCGCAACCCTGATGACGTTCACGGAGGTGCGAACCGATCCATTGACGGGCGTTAAAAATCGCCGCGCACTGGACGACGCCATTCAAGCCCAGTTTGCCCTTATGAGCCGATATGATACGCCCTTTTCGCTGGTCATGTTCGATATCGATCATTTTAAGCGCATCAACGACGAGCAGGGACATCTGCAAGGGGATAGAATGCTTCAGGATCTTGCCCGATTGTTAGATGAGTACGTGCGGGAAACGGATATAGTCTCGCGATACGGCGGCGATGAATTCGTGGTGGTCATGCCTCAAACAGATCGCGCCGGGGCCTGCATACTCAGCGAACGTCTAAGGGCAAAGGTGCAGGAGACGTTATCGTTGACCATCAGCGGCGGCGTGGCTTCGGCCCAAAAGGGCGACACCCAGGAATCATTGCTGACTCGGGCCGACGCGGCGTTATACCAGGTCAAGGCTTCCGGCCGAAATTGCGTTTTTTGGCACGATGGCACGAAAATTACTCGGGTGTCGGAAGAGGAAGTTCTAAGCGCGGTGTAAATTCGGCCCTGCATTAAAATAACCCGGCCAATTTTAAACAGGAAGACGGGCATTCTTGCCTGTCTTTTTTTATCTGTTTTTTTGGGGCAGACAGGAATGTCCGCCCTCCTGAATGGGCTGATCGCTTGTTCCCCGCCCCTCTCAGAGAGGGTTGAAAAAAGTAAAAAGCATTACAACCCATTGACGCCGGCCGTCAATAGATTTACAGTTGAATTATTGTGTTCATCCCAATTATCCACTGCCCGCCACCTCCCTCCTAAAGGCACGTTCTATGCCCTTGTTTGAGATTGAAACCGAGTCGCACATCATCATTACCTGGGCGGCCGACGAAAAGGCCGCTATCCAAGTTGTCAAGGAAAGCTATCCACACGAAGCGTCCAGGCGCGTTACTCGCCGTCCCCGCGATACGTGGGTGATATCAAAGGCGGCATTGGGCATCAACGGGGCTGCCGACCCCTGCCACACGGCCCGCGATTGTCTGGCCAAGGCCGCCGGCGACAAACTGCACGCCATTCGCCTCTACATGCAAAAAACCGGCTCGGACTTGGATCACTCCCGCAAGGTGATCGAGTCGAACATGGTAATGGGATGGTAGGACTGGGAACAGCTAAAACGCTCGATGCAGGTTCCATTTGTAAAGCCGTGACCAATGGTCGCGTGAAAAGATACGTGATCTCAATAAAGCGAGAAATTGACGAAGATTGCCCCATCTTAACTGCTATGTTACAGGATAATCTCCTCCGTCGCCCAGAATAGGTTGGTTGTCAGGATTTCGGGATTCGTTTGCGCTGGTCACGCGGATCGCGGGGCGGTCTTTATACGGGCAAACGTGCTCGCATATCCCGCAGCCGATGCACTTTTCCGCATCGACATGAGGTTGTTTGATCGTCTTCCGCTCGCCGCTTCGGTCTTGGATTTCGACTTCCAGACAGTAGATCGCCTTGTCCGGGATCGGGCAATGTTCCTCGCACACCATGCAGTTGCGCCCGTAGGCATAGGGGATGCAGCGGGTAACGTCGAACGATGCCAGTCCAATGCGCGTTTCGTGTTTTTTATCAATCGTAAGCGGCACGATGGCTTCGGTCGGGCAGACCTGGCCGCATAGATTGCACATGTAATCGCAGTAGCCGATTTGGGGCACTAGCATCGGGGTCCAAAGTCCTTCCAGGCCGGCCTCGGTCAGAGTGGGCTGAAGGCCGCCGGTTGGGCAGACCTTCATGCACAGCCCGCAGCCGGTGCAGCGCTCCAGGAATTCACGCTCGGGCCGCGCGCCCGGGGGACGAATCAGCGCCGGGTTGAAAGTCCTGCCTCGTGCCTGGGGGCTTATGCGCATGGCTGCCAGGGTTACAAGCCCGCCTATTGAGGCCGCCATCATGCCTCGGCGGCCAAGATCGATTGACTCGACTTTTGGTTCTTTGCGCCAGGGTGAGACGAATTGGAATGACAGGCTATCGCGGCGGCAAGATTCACTGCAATCCAGGCATCCCAGGCATTCCATGGGTTTCCAAGCCCCGCCTGGCCCAACGGCAGCGGCCCCGTGGCATGACATTCCGCAAAGGTCGCACTGGTTGCAGGATTGCGACTTGACGTTCCGCCGCAACAGGGGTCGCCAGGAGAAAATCCCCAAAAATGCGCCCAACGGGCAAAGGTATCGGCACCAGAATCGCGGCCGCCAGGCGTTTAATGCAATCATGGCTGCAAAAAAGAACAGGATCAAGCCTGCGCCGAGATAGGCCGGGTCGTGGTCCGATCCTTCCAGCCCGAATACGTATTTGTTCGTGAATCGATATGCCGGTTCGACGACCTTGTCGATCCGCACCGGTCCGATGCCCGGATCGCTCTGGTAAAGGGCCGTGGAGCTCGTTTTTGCGGCCCATTGGGCGGCGGGCACAAGGGCGGTGCTAGTGGTCCGAGTGAGCCAGACGATCGGGTCCAGCACGCAGACCCAGTGCAAGCCGAAAACCGCCCCAGCCAGAAGTCCAACCAGAATATAATACTTGGCCAGTTGCCATCGCGACCAATTGCCCAGGCCCTTGCGGTTTTTTCGGCGGCGGAACAACCGGCTGCTGATGGCGTGGATCGTTCCCATCGGACATACCCATCCGCAAAAAACCCGGCCTAAGAGGATCGTCACGGCAATTGTCAGCAGCGACCAAAGTGCGATTTTCGGCACGCTATGGGCGGTCAGGGCCGTGACGGCCGTTATCAGAGGATCGATCAGGAAAAATATTTTTAAAAGTGGAGCCGGGGCCTGCAAAGCCGGCGGTGAGTCGGTCTTGCCGTCCGGCGAGGCTACAGGCGACGCGACCGGAGAGGCGGCCTGAAACCGCGTCAAAAGCACCAAGGCGAAAAAGGCCGCCAACAACAGGACTTGCACCACGCGGCGGACCCGCGCGGCAGTAAGCCATCGGACCACTTGACTCATGAAACGGCGATCTCCTTGGCGATCGACTTGTAATCGATGTTACCCAGCCCGAGTTCCGAGCCTTTTTTGACCGATGGGATAGCGGTGGGCGTTTTGCCCATTATTTCGGCCCCCCAGGCGTCCAGTGCGACGACATCCGTGCCGGTGGCCAAAGCCAGTTTCAATTCCACGTCGGCAAGATTGCCTCCCACCGGTCCGTGGGCCTTGAGAACCCGAACCGCATCCAGGACGCTGATCCGCGGCTTCATAAATCGGGTGATGTCGGCCAGGCAGGTGGGCATGTCCTGGTGGAATGTAGGCCGCTTTTCAATCACGCCCATGTAGTTCTTCATGCACATGGTCAATTCCGACGCCTGGTGGTGCTTGATGACCGGCACGTTTATGACAAGGTCGCATTCCAGTATTTCCGGATAAATCGGGATGCTCTTGATCCGATCGCCCTTGATTTCCGTATCCTTGAACCGGCTCTTGTCCATGAAAACTACTTCTGCACCGAGCGACTTTGCGGCTTCGGCGATGCCGCTGGAAGCATATGCCTTGGCTGCAATGTTGCAGGAATTGTCGCCCACCTTGACCGTCTTTGCCCCTGCGGCCAGGCACAGACGGATGAGCGTGGCCACGACGTCGGGATTGGTGTTGGCTGCCGTCTCGGGTTTGCGGTCCCAGCCGATATTAGGCTTGATCCAAACCACCGAGCCGTTGCCGATGAATCGCTTCAACCCGCCGATGGCTTGAATGGCATTTTCAGTCAGTTTCACGGCGGCCTCTTTAAGTTGCTCTGGATTAAGATCGGTCGGACCGCTCCACTTGGCTATGGCCATCTCGGCCGGATGAGCCGCTTCGGCCGCAAATGCTGCGCTTGTCAAAATTCCCTGCGACGCCAGGGCCAATGCTCCGGCTGCCGAATGGGTTAAAAAAACTCTGCGAGAATACTGGCTCATGGAACGGCCTCCTTTGGCCTGCAAGGGATGTGATATCGGGTAGGCTAATGATGATTTTACACTATTTGATTCAGCTTCGTCAACCAAATCAGGTCCAATATCCCTGCAAATGCCGGAGACAAGCCACGCATTAAAAATGGAAAATTTATGTTAAAGAAAGGATTTCATGTAAAATCATTTGGGATAGATGATTTTTTGTTGCTCAACCTGCCCGTCTTGACGTCCTGCGGTATGCTACCCTACTATAGGGGATTCTATCGCTAAGTTTCTGGACAAACTCCAGGTACAAGCGACCGGGCTGTTAAAAGATAGAAAAGTAACATCGTAAAGATAATCAGAGCCGGGGTGTGTCACCCCGGTGTTTCCGGGCCGACACGGCCCGGCTCTGAAGATAAATGATGGTAATACTTACCTGAGAATTAATAAACTTGAACGCGAATCAGCCATGAATGCCGCCAAAGTCGCCATTGTAGGTTTTGGTACCATCGGTTCGGGAGTTGCCCGGCTGCTGTTGGAACACAAGGATCGCATTGCCCATCATGCGGGCATGCCCGTGGAATTGGCCTGCGTGGTCGATACCGATCTGCGCCGGCAGCGGAACGTGTCGCTTCCGCCCGGTCTGTTGACCGACGATTTCAGCAAAGTGACGAATAATCCGGAGATCTCCGTGGCCATCGAATTGGTCGGCGGTTTGGAGCCCGCGCGGACGATCGTCATGAAATTGCTGGAAAGCGGCAAGGACGTGGTGACCGCCAACAAGGCCCTGCTGGCCGAGCACGGCGGGGAATTGTTCGATCGGGCAAGACAACTGGGGCGTTCAATCGCCTTCGAGGCCGCCGTGGGCGGGGGCATTCCGATCATCGCCGCGATTAACGAAGGTCTGACGGCCAATCAAATCGAGTCGATTCATGCCATCCTCAACGGGACGAGCAATTTCATCCTTACGCAAATGGATGAGCAAAACATGGACTACAATGCCGCCCTGGCCGAGGCCCAACAACGCGGCTATGCCGAGGCCAATCCGGACATGGACGTCAACGGCAGCGACGCCGCGCAAAAACTGGCCATCCTTTCGCACCTGGCATTCGGGGCTCAGGTAAATTGGCGCAAGATTCCGCGGATCGGGATCGACGTCGTGGAAGTGGCCGACATGCGTTACGCCCGGGAGTTGGGATACAATATCAAACTCCTCGCCGTGGCCGAATTGGTGCCCGAGGGACTGGAATTGCACGTTTCGCCCACCCTGGTCCGCAAGGGCACGCCCTTGGCCGAGGTCCGCGGTGCGTACAATGCCATTCGCGTGATCGGCGACGCGGTAGGCAGGGTATTTTTCCAAGGACTGGGCGCAGGATCAAAGCCCACGGCATCGGCGGTTGTGTCCGATTTGATCGATACGGTTTTGGGCCGGATGGCAATAACATTCCGCACGCTGAACCTGTGGTCGAGCGAGCGCGAGGCCCGGGTAATGCCCCGCGATCCGGCCAAGGTCCCCGGCCGGTATTTTCTGCGTTTTAACGTGGACGATCGGCCGGGCGTAATAGCCGAGATTGCCGGAATCCTGGGCAGGCATAAAATATCTATTGCCTCGCTGATCCAGCATGAAACCGAGGAGGAAGAATCCACCTGCGTTCCGCTGGTCATCATGACCCATACCGCCCCCGAAGGCGCGATGCAGGATGCCTTGCAAGCCATCAACGGCCTGTCATGCGTGCATCCGGGCAGTGTGCGAATGAGAGTGAGAGATTGAAAGGATGAAGGATGAGGGATGAGGGATGAATGAAAAAGAATTTCAAAGGACTAATGAATAAAGACGAAAAACAGAAAACCGCTTGCGGTTTCGCGATGTTGAACCCTGGACTCTGAACCCTTTTATGAAATACGCCCTGATTATTCCCGATGGATGCGCAGACGAGCCGCAAGAGGCGCTTGGCGGCAAGACGCCCTTGGAAGCGGCGAATATTCCGGCCATGGACGCCGTGGCCGCGGCAGGAGTGGTGGGGCGATCGAACAATACGCCCCAAGAACTTCCAGCCGGGTCGGATACGGCCAATTTGAGCCTCTTGGGCTACAATCCGTTGGAGCATTTCACCGGCCGGGCGCCCTTGGAAGCCGCCGCGCAAGGCATCGAACTTGGAGCGGAAGATTGGGCCGTCCGCTGCAACCTGGTCACCATCCAGGATCAAGTGATGCAATCCTTCACGGCCGGTCATATTACCTCGCCCGAGGCCGCCGAACTGATAAAAACCGCCCAGGAAAAACTGGGCAACGACCGCTGGCAGTTTTATCCCGGCGTGAGTTATCGGAACTTGCTGTTATACCGGGGCGCCGGCCGGGCCGCGCCTTTTTCGCCCGATACGCGGACCACGCCCCCCCACGATTTGACGGACAAATCGGTGCTGGACGATTATCCCCGCGGCCCAGGCAGCGATGTTTTGACCCATTTTATGTCGGAAAGCGAGGAGATCTTCGCCGATCATGCGGTGAATGTGGCCCGGCGTGCGGCCGGCAAACTGCCGGCCACGAATGTATGGCTCTGGGGTTTGGGCAGCACGCCCAGATTGACGCCCTTTGCCCAGTTGTACGGCATACAAGGGGCCATGATCACGGCCGTCGATCTTTTGCGCGGGCTGGCCGCCCTAATGGGCTGGAAACGGATCGAAGTGCCCGGGGCTACCGGCTACACCGATACCGACTACGCCGCCAAAGGCCGCTATGCAGTTGATGCGTTAAACAGTGCCGACCTGGTTTGCGTGCACGTCGAAGCGACGGATGAAGCATCGCACGAAGGCAATGCCGCCGCAAAGGTGAAGGCCCTGGAAGAGATCGACCGGCACATTGTCGGCCCTGTGCACGCGGCCCTAAAGACCTACGGCGAGTATCGCATCCTGGTGAGCCCGGACCATCCCACCCCGCTAAGGACAAAAACCCACAGCCACGGTTACGTGCCCTTTGCCCTGGCCGGCACGGGCGTAACGCCCGACGCCGCGATGACTTATGATGATCCCACCGCGGATAAATCCCCACTGGTTTTTCATGAGGGTTGGAAATTGATGCGATTTTTTTTGAAAAGTGAGTAGATAAAGCAAAAAAGTTTAGCCCGGGAGCTTGCTCCCGGAGTTTTTCCACGTTCCATACAATGCTATTTAATTGAGTATCAATAGTTTTGATCAGAAACAGCTTTCGCGGCTTTCAAAATCCCCCTAATCTCTAATCCCTTAACATGTCCATTATTGTACAAAAATTCGGCGGCACGAGCGTTGCGGACAGCAAGAAGATTTTAGCGGCGGCGCGTAAGGCGATCCGCGTGAAAAACGAAGGAAACCAGGTGGTGATGGTCGTCAGCGCGATGGGCAAGAATACCGACCTGCTGGTGGATCTGGCCAAGGAGATTTCCGACAATCCGCCCGCCCGGGAAATGGACATGCTGCTTTCGACCGGCGAACAAGTCAGCGTGGCCTTGATGGCCATGGCCATTCATTCGCTCGGTCACGAGGCCATCAGTCTGACCGGCGCGCAGATCGGCATCATCACCGACAGCACGCACACCAAGGCCCGCATCCGTTCGATTTCGACCGAGCGGATTCGCAAGGCCCTGGACGAGGGGAAGATCGTTATCGCCGCCGGATTTCAAGGGATGGACGAAGCGTTCAACATAACCACCTTGGGCCGCGGCGGCTCCGACACCACGGCGGTGGCCCTGGCCGCGGTCCTGGGCGCGGCATCCTGCGAAATCTACACCGACGTGGACGGCGTTTATACCACCGATCCGCGGATCGTGCCCGAGGCGCGGCGCGTCAGTCAGATCAGTTACGACGAGATGCTGGAACTGGCCACGGCCGGGGCGGGCGTAATGCACAACCGCTCGATAGAGTTCGCCAAGAATTTTTCCGCGCCGGTGCACGTCCGCAGCAGCTTCAGCGACAATCCGGGCACGATGATCGTCCGCGATCCGGAATCGCGCAGCGCGGCCGTATGCGGGGCGGCGGTGAACAAAGACGAGGCCCGGGTGACAGTGCTCGGCGTGCCCGACCGCCCGGGAACCGCGGTAGCAATCTTTTCCAAAATCGCCGCCAAAAACATCTCGATAGACATGATCGTGCAAAACGTGGGCGCCAACGGACTTGCCGATATGTCTTTCACGATTGATCGAGATGAATTGCCTGCCACGCTAAAGACTGTTGAAAACGTCGTCAAGGAACTCGGCGGCGAGGGATATAACTTCGGCGACGACGTGGCCAAGGTCTCGGTGGTCGGCCTGGGGATGGCCACTCAAAAGGGCGTGGCCGGCACGATGTTCCGCTCGATGGCCGAGAAGGGCATAAACATCCAAATGATTACCACCAGCGAGATCAAGATATCGGTCCTGGTCGACCGGCAATACGCCCAAGAGGCGTTGCGGACCGTGCACGAAGCTTTCCAACTTCACAAACCGCCCGCCGATCTACCGGCGCATAGCGGCGCTGTTCCGGCGCATGGCAAGACCGACGCCGCGGAACTGGTCAGGCAATTGGAGCGAGTCGCCCGGTTGGAGCGGATGGAAAAACTGATTATCGATAATATAACCTTGGACCAGACCCAGTCGCTGGTCACGTTCGTGAACCTGCCCGACATGCCGGGGCTGGCCGCACAGACCTTCGACGAACTGGCCGAGGCCGGCATCGTGGTCGACATGATCGTGCAGAGCATCGGGCGCGACAATCGGGCGAATATTTCCGTAACCGTGCCCAGAAAGGATTTGCAAAAAACCTTGGGCGTCGCCCGGGACCTGGCCGAGACCTTGGGTTGTGCCGAGCCTACGCATTCGGCGGAAGTCGCGAAGCTTTCGGTTTTCGGCACCGGCATCCGCAGCCACGCCGGAGTGGCAACCCGCATGTTCCAGGCGATGAGCTCCTCGGGAATCAATGTCGATATGATCAGCACCAGCGAGGTTCGCATAAACGTGGTTGTGGCAGGCAGCCAGGGAGCCAAGGCCCTTGAAGCGTTGAAAAAAGAATTCGCCGACTCGCTGATCAACGGCAATGCGGAACGGAAAAGTTAGAAAGACTGATTTCCGACACGGTTCCTGGCCCTAATCAAAAACCGCGGCCACTGATCGCAGCTTTGCAGAAGCTATTTTCCGCCCGAAGTATTTTCCGGCCCAGATGAACTCTCGGTCGTCGTTGGCTTGATATTACGGCGGTTGAAGATCTCGGGGTCGAAGGGGTCCTTGGGCGTAAATTCCGGCGGGGCGGCGCCGCGCTTGATCTTGGACGTTTTGGATTCGGAGTCCGTGGAAGATTCAGTTTCATTGGTCTTTGATATTGGAGCAATGAATGTCGCCTGGTTTGCCTCGTGATTTGGCAGCATTGTCGGCTTACCCGATCTGGCACTGCCGGACAAGCCGGCAGCGGCGCCCGAATGTGCAACGGACGGCAGAGGGCGGGCTTTTCTGGCGTCTTTTGGCAGAATATGCGGGGGTATTGCGGGAGATGCAGCATCGGGAAATGTTTCGGCCATTATCGGCTGGCTGTTAGGAATTGTCGCCGGCGATTCGGGCATGTCTGCCGGACCGAGTTCCAACACCCATTCGACTAATCGTTTGTATTGCATTACCTGGTGTTCGGTAAAGACGGCCGTCTTGACCGTGCCGTGCGGAGCGATAGGAACGGTCAGTATGCGGCTGGCCAATGGATTTTCGCGGTCGACATACCGCAGGACGGTGTAGATGTTGCGTTGCGTCATCCTTCGGCCGGCGGGCTGGTCCAAGGCAGTGCGCTGCAGGCGCAAGCCGGACTGCGACTGCGGACCATGACAGCCCGACGCGGTGCAGTTGTTCATAAGCAAGGGCTGCACCGATTGCGTGAAATTTTCAACCGCCTTTTGGGGCAATCCGCGGATCATGCGGTCCAATTCGTCGTTCGGCTGGGAATCGTCCGCGGCGGTTTCGGCCTTGGGCCGTTCGGGCTGAGGCTCGAGCGTAATCCGCAGTCGCCGCTGCAAAAAGCCAACCATGGGATTATCCGGAGCGATTGTCGCGGCATCGGCCAGTTCGGCCGAGGCGTGGTTGTAAAGCTTGTGCTGCTGGCACCACTGGGCAAGGTCCAGGTGATCGCGGAGACTGCCCAAGGGGATTGCCGCCCGTTTTCGCTGATATGCTTCTTCAAAATCATTACACAGCAGTTCCACGTCGGACGGTTTGACGCGGATTTCGCCGTTGGGCAAAACGACGCGATAGACATCGTCCGATCGGCTGATTCGCCCCTCCAGGGCCTGCCCGTTATGCAGCAACAACAACTGCTGCCCGGTCGCCCCCTCCGGCCCTTGGGCCTTTAATATCGACGCCAGGCCAACGATCAGGATGAAAATTATCAGCGGCTGGATTTTATGTAACATCATAGCGGCCAGAGGGTAAGGATTCAGATTGGACGGGTCAAGAGAAGTTGGGCAAAGCGGGTCTATCCAATAAACTGGGTATGAAAAAATGTTGAGGAAAAGGGTGTAGATACTCCTTCAACGATATTGGGGGTGAAAAGATCACTTCCACCCCATCGGGTGAATGAACAACTGTCACCCCAGGAAAACCCCCCCCTGGCATTTCCATTTGCCTTGCGCTATATTGGTTAGTTTGGGAGGTTCGCCAGCAATGGCGGGTAAAGAGATCGAACAGCGCGAGATCTACTACTCGGGTAGGGTGCAAGGCATCGGGTTTAGATATACCGCCCGAGCCATTGCCGCCGACCATCGAGTAACCGGATTCGTACGAAACCTGCCCGATGGCCGGGTACATTTGATCGTGGAAGGCGCCCCGGAAGAAATGCAGGCGTTTATCGGTTCTCTACAGGCCGAGATGGGCACCTACATCCATGACGCCCAAGTATCGGTCCGTCCGGCGACAGGACGGTTCGGAAAATTCGAAATTCGCTTTTAAATAGCCTAAAATAATGAACTTTCGGGGTAAATTTTAACGTAAACAAATAGGTATGGTCTGAGAAAGAATTTAAAGGAAGTTTTTTACAAATATCTATGCAATTAACCATCAATAATCCCATTCTTTTTGGCGTAGTGGCATCGACGTGGCTGAAGCCGCTTTGGCTGGTCGGCCTGGGAGTGATTATTGCCCTGGCTTTTTTTGCCCTCATTATTGCATTGCTGAATTGGGCCTTTCCCAAGGTGGCCGCTGTCGCTCGAACCACTGCGAAAGAGGCCGCCTCCCAACCGCTGTATTACGTGATCTTGGCGCTTGGCATTTTTGGCCTGATCCTCTTCCCCTTCGTTCCTTACAACACATTTGGCGAAGACATCAAAATGCTCAAGGACACGGGACTGACGTTGATCATGATTCTGACCGCGATTTTGGCCCTGTGGACGGCCAGCGTTTCCATCGCCGATGAGATCGAGGGCCGCACGGCCTTGACCTTGTTGTCCAAGCCCGTCAGCAGGCGGCAATTCATTGTGGGAAAATTCCTGGGTATTATAGGACCGGTGGTAATATTGTTCATCGTATTCGGGGCGATCTTCCTGGCCAGCATTTCCTTCAAAGTGGTGTACGACGCCCGGGAAACATCGCGGCCCGATCCAACCTGGCAGGAATGTCAGCAGGAAATGCAGCAGATTGCGCCCGGTTTGGCCCTGGCGTTTATGGAAACTACCGTGCTAACGGCGATCAGCGTGGCCATTTCCACCCGCCTGCCCATGATGGCCAATTTGATTATCTGCGCGGCCATCTACGTGTTGGGACACCTGGTCCCCATGCTGGCCAATTCGGCCTTGGGGCAAATCGAGCAAGTCGGGTTCGTGGCCGGGCTTCTCGCCGCCGTCCTGCCCGTATTGGAACATTTCAACATCTACACGGCCATTGCCACCGGTCAGCATGTCCCCCTGACGTATCTGGGTTTGGCCGGTGTGTACTGCCTTCTCTATAGCTGTTTGGCGATGGTGGTGGCCCTGCTGTTGTTCGAAGATCGCGACTTGGCTTAAAAAGCGAGATCCTCTCAAGTATGTCCGACGGCAATAATACAGGCGGCGGGGAAAGACTTTCCACCGGCATCGAGGGACTGGACTCGCTTTTGGACGGCGGCCTGA
>JBEKSO010000038.1:0-16556 GCA_049516935.1 Thermoguttaceae bacterium | reverse complement strand
TCAGCGTTTTACATGAATTCTATAATCATATTACTTTTTTGGAAATAATTTTAGGACCAATAATTTTTATTGGCGTTATATTAATAGGGACGGCAATTGGTTTAATAAATGGTTGTTTAGATGGATATCTGGCGGGTTGCCTGATTGCCGGTATTTTCCTGGTGCGCGAACGGAAACCGGATCAAGAGAAGGATGATATAGAAAAATCGGCCGACCAAAATCAATAAACCATGAAAACACGACCGCAAGCGCGACCGATGGTCGCGGCTTTACATTTTATTTTCTCCGTGATCTCCGTGACTCCGTGTTGATTTAATTTACTCTATTTCGCGGACGATAATTTTCCCGCCGCTTTGTTCGACGACTTGCACGCGCCGGCCTTGGGGGATGAAATCGCCGTCGGTGGCCACTTCGATGATTTGCGCGCCGAAGCGGGCCTTGCCGGCGGGGCGCAACGACGATTGGGCAACGCCAACGTCGCCAATATTAACTGTAATCTGGTTTTCCGACTGTGATGCAAGAGGCGGATTGGCCAAATTGGCCGGCTCGTCCCTAAATCCGTAGACCGGATGGGGCGGGCGGAGCATCATCTTGTTAAAAAGGGGTATGGAGCCGAATTTCTTGCTGATTAAAAACGCCGCCAATAAAAATCCCCCGCCGGAACAGAAAATTAGCAACAGCGTGTGGGTTAATTGCGTAAGTTCGCTGTTATTGTGAGGGATGAGGAATTTCTGGCAAGCCATAATGAGGCTAATGAGGATTAATACCACGCCGCTCAAACCCACCACGCCGAAGCCGGGAACTATAAACAGTTCGGCGATCAGGCAGAGCACGCCCACGGCAAAAAGCATCACGTCGAACCAATCGGCCGTGCCGCCCAAAAAGTGGCTCCAAAAAAACAGGGCGAAACACAAGCCGGCAATCAGGCCGCCGATGCCCACGCCCGGCGAGAGGAATTCTATGTACAATCCAATCAGCCCGATGATAATCAAAATGGCGATTATAAAGGGATTGTATAAAACATACACGAAAGTATCGACGCCGCTTGGTTCAAGGATCGACAAGTCCCCGGTCAGCTTGTAACGGTCTTTAAGATCATCGCGCGTTTGGGCCAGGCCTTGAGCAAGACCATCTTCCATTGCCCGGCGGCCGCTGAGTTCCAGGAACCGGTCGTGGCCGGATTCCGCAATGGGGGCAATAATATCCCACTGGTCGGGATTTGCCTCGATCTCCTGCTTTGACTTGCAGGTTATTTCGCCGGTTTTTTTGTCTTTCACCCGGATGACTTGCAGATTCTTATCGACCATGGCCTCGGCCAGGGCCGGCGGCCGGCCTTTGGCAGCAGCCAGTCCACGGACTTCCTGGGCCAAGTGACTGACAATTTTTTCCGGGGCGAACCTGAACTGCGAATTCGCGTCCTGGAAGATCGGGCCGGCATCGCCGATTAGCGCGGAGGGCGCCATTATGATGTCGTCGCAGCCCAAGGCCATGATGGCCGCGCCGCTTAAGGCCTGCTTGGGCACATAAGCCACGGTATGGGCGAAATCCAGGTCCCGCAATCGACCGGCCATATCCAGCGATTCGGGCAAAGTCCCGCCCGGGCTGTCGATCTCCAGGATAATCAAGTCGGCGCCCTCGGCTTTGGCCGCATCCAATTTGCGATCAAAATACGCCGCCAGCATGGGCCCGATGACGCCCTCGATCCGGATCAGCACCCCGTGGGAGTATTTCTGCTGCTGGTTCTTTTCCGGATTCTTGTCGCCGTCGTCGGCCGCACGGATGGAAGGAGAAGCAAGCAAACAAGCCGCGGCCGCCAAAAGGCAAACCAAGAATTTGTTCAATTTGCAATTTGCAATTTGCAATTTACAATTTGCATTCATTTTATTTTTGCTCGTGTGAAGCGGTTTTGGCAGCCGGCCGGGATTGTTTTGCCGCGATCGTTTCGCCGTAGGACGGTTCAGGCACGGTTTTCAATATTTTTTCGATCACCTGTTCCACGTCGATCCCTTCGGCGTCGGCATTGAAGTTTGTGATGATGCGGTGCCGCAGCACGGGGTAGGCCATGGCCCGCACGTCGTCGGCGCCGATGGCATATCGGCCGTGCAGGATGGCCCGGGCCTTTGCCGTGAGGATAATATTCTGTGCCGCCCTGGGTCCGGCGCCCCAGGCCAGCCAATTCTTGACGAAATCGGGGCTGGGCGGCTCTTTCGGACGCGTGGCGCGAACCAGGTCCACGGCATAATCGACCACGTGCTGGCTGGCTGGCACCTGGCGAACGAGCTGCTGTATCCACAAAATGTCGGGCCCCTGGAGCACGGGCTTGAGCTCGTAGCGCTGGGTTTGCGTTGTGGCTAATACGATGTCGCGCTCCTCGGCCCGGGTGGGATATCCGATGTTGATCGAGAGCATGAAGCGGTCCAATTGCGCCTCGGGCAGGGGATAGGTTCCTTCCTGCTCGATGGGGTTCTGCGTGGCCATCACGAAAAACGGCTGCTCCAACTTGTAGGTTTTGCCGGCCACGGTCACTTCGTGCTCTTGCATGGCCTGGAGCAGGGCGGCCTGGGTTTTGGGCGGGGTGCGGTTGATCTCGTCGGCCAGGAGGATATTAGTAAAGATCGGCCCGTGAACGAAACGGAACGACCGCTGCCCGGTGGCCTGATCCTGGTCGATAATCTCCGTGCCAGTGATGTCGCTGGGCATCAGGTCGGGCGTGAATTGGATCCGCTGGAATCGCAGGCGCAAAGTTTGGGCCAGCGTGGAAACGGCCAGTGTTTTGGCCAGGCCGGGCACGCCGATGGTCAGGCAATTTCCCCGGGCAAAAATGCAGATCAACATCTGCTCGATCATCTCGTCCTGGCCTATGATCACCTTATGGATTTCGTTGACCATCGTTTCCCGGGCTTGGGAAATGCGGCGGACGGCTTCTTCCGGGCTAATTTGGGGGGTAAGTGCCGGCATGGATTGCTTTGCTCCTTCCCTGCGGGAATCGATCGGCTTAAACTATCAAAGGGGGCTTATTATCCTATTTTAACCTATGCAATCATTAAAATTCATCATTCCGCTTGCGATATTATCCGTCCCCTTGATATCCGGTATCGGCCAGGCTCAATCTTACCATCGGGGAGGCACGGATTTCAATGCCATGCGGGTGGTTGAACTTGGCACGGGTAAATCGTTCGATGTGGTAGTAACGGAGTTTTTTCACCATGGCGAGATCAAACCAGACGGGCGGAACGTGATTGTCGCCGCGAAGGATCAACTGGTTCCGTGCAAGGTGCTGCAATTAGGACCGGGCGATTTCTGCCGGCTTGCCTTTCAAACCATCAAAGGGCAAATGGAGTACGACATACTTTATGGAGGCGATCCGCCCACCGAACAAGCGCCGCCCTGGACCTGCAAGGACGGCCTTCTCCTGGAAACCCGGCATTTTGCCAGATGTAATTTACAAAGCCTGGAGCCTTTGCGAAGGGCATACGAGTCGTCCGTCCCCTTCGGCAGCGATTACGTGGACGGCGTATTCCACGGCAGCAACCCGTTTTCGCTGAAACGCGAGCCGTTCTTCAGTAAATACACGGGCTATATAGACATCCCCTCGGCGGGCAAGTACGGATTTATAACCGCCAGCCAGGACGCGAGTTTTTTATTGATCGACGATAAGCAGGTCACTTCGGCGCCCGGCCGGCACGGGCCGCTGCGCTTCGCTTTTCGCGGAGTTCGGCAAGACGTGGAACTTACGGCCGGTCTGCACAAGTTCGAATATTATCACGCCGCCGCGGGTTCGGACGCCATAATGGCGGCGTATTGGGAGATCAATCCCCTGGATCCCAAGCCGAAACCGCAGATGATTTCGCCGATTGCATTTCACGCCGACCGCATCGCCCGCCTGCCGGCCGGTTCGCTGACGCTCCGCACTTCCAAGCTGGTGCCCGATTTTACCATGAAAATAAGCGGCGACGTGCCCTTGCCCGATAACCAGCCGCCGCTTGTGGTGGTTTCCTTCCACGACGCCTCGCCCAAGTCCATGATCGGTCAGAACAAAGGGCAATGGGATTTTGGCGACGGGCAAACGAGCAACGAAATGAATCCCGTACACGTTTATTTACGGCCCGGGTTGTATAGCGTTAAACTTTCATTTCGTCTTAGCGGTAGAACTGCCGAAATATCAAATCGCGTCGATGTCGAGGCACCGGCGCTCGATTACAAGGATAAACTCCACGAGATCAGCGATCATTTGAAATTGCTGGATACGTATAACCTTCGCACTCTCGACGCGGCTTCCTTGCGGCAACTCGTTTATGCTTATGAGCTTAAAGCCTCGCAGCTTTCGGGCCGAGCCGATGACTTGAAAAAAGAGATCGAAGAAGGACCGGCGGATCCGAACCGGAAACCGGACGATGAAATCGAGATAGCCAGGAAAAAAAGGTTGATCGAAAATTTAATGTCCCAGTCGCGGCAATTTATTTTGCAGGCCGTTGATAAGGGGAAGGCGGCGTTTGCCGGCGATTCGTCCGTCAAAGGCGACGACGACCTGATAAAACTTGCACAACATCTTGCGCCCATCGCCCGATGCCGGCTGGGCGACTCGCCCGGAGCACTGCAAATATGGGAAGGCGCGGCCGGGCGCGTCATAAATCAGGCATTGAAGGCCGAATGTCAAATCTCGGCGGCCGATATTCTTATAAACGACCTGGTCAAGGTACAAGACGCCAAGCCGCTCTTGGACCAGGCCACGGCCGCGCTGGGCGGAGGAAAATCGGGCCCCCAGGCCGCGGTTTTACAAAGGGTATGGGGCGATTATTACGCCTCCACGGGCAACGGCAAGGCCGCACGGGACGCTTATGCGGCGGATGAACAAGCTACTGGCCCGGGACGAAACTTCATCGAAAGCGCCGCCTGGAAAGGGGCCCATAGCCGCTCGGCGGAAGAATTCATCAAGACGAACCAATTCGATCAGGCCGCCGAGGAACTTCAAGCCTGGCAACGCGAATACCCGGGCGAAAAATTCAACGGATATCTAACGCTGCTTTCAGCCCGCTATTGGGCCGCACGGGGCAAGTACGCACAGGCCGTCGCCCAGGCCGAACAACTCCTAGCCCTAAATCCCGATTCGGCGTATGCCGATCAGATTTTGTTTTTGGCCGCAGAGTGCGAGATTCACCGCGACCGCCAAGACCGGGCCGTGGCCACGCTGCACTCGATCTTGAAAGACTATCCGGGAAGCCCGCTGGTTCCGGCGGTGCAAAAAATATTGGCGGAGTTGGAAAAGAAGTGAAGAATGGAGAGTGGTTAGTGGTTACTGGTTAGTGGTTAGTGGAAAATAAGTTTAGCCGCGAGCCGGAGGCGAGCGAGAACGAGCGAGAATGGCAAATTACGCAACTGAGATTGAATATAAAGCCGCGACGGGCACCAATCGAAGATTGGTCGGTCGCGATTTGATATGTTTTCACGATTTGCAATTTGCAATTTGCATTTTGCAATTTGCAATCATTATATTTTTTGGCGGAATTGTTTCGCACCAGGCGTTTGCGGCCGAGTTGAACGTAGAGTTAGGCAATGCGCAAAATGTGACCTTCGTCGGGGCGATTCAGCGTTGGGACAAGGACGGCAACCATCACAATCTGCCCGACCCAAAGGCCCGGATCGACGCCCCGGCCGTGGATGCCGCGGCCGAAAAAACAGGCGATAAATGGGCGTTTAAGAGCCTGCCGGCGGGAAAATACGATCTGGTCGTGCTGGCCAAGGATCGTGTGCGGATCGAAGGTTTTCAATATCCGCCGGTAAAGGAGTTCGATCCATTTATTTCGCTCGATTCCACGGTTGATGAAGAAACCCGGGATTTCATCATCGACGACATCAAAAAATCGCCGCATTACGAGAATAAGGTCGAGCCGCTTTACCTGGGCGGAGATGCGAAGGCCGTGCGCGTGCTGGTAATGCTCATCCGCGACAAGCCCACCAGTTACGAAAGTGAAAGTCCGGGGGCAGCCACCATCCGCCACGAAATCTGGCAATACTCCTGGAACTACGGCGCATGGCAAAAAGAAAAACGAACAAAAGTAATGGACCGGGTTCTTATGCCTCGCGACCAGTTGCGCAAATGGACCTGGCTTTGGGACGCCAAACTAGGCGGCATCGAAGTGAAAGACCGGGCCATGGATGTCAAATATGAACTCCCTGAATTGTCACCCACGCCGAATGCAACGTCAAAGTTGAAAGGATTGTATCCGTATTAAATAATAGAACCACTTTCAGTTTCGCAATAAATAATAAAACCGCTTGCGGTTTCGCGGGCACCCGGAGCAAGCTCCGGGCTAAACTTGTATCCTGAACCCTGAACCCTGACCACCATGTCTCACGGCACATATACACAAGACGATTTCGGCCGCAGTCCCTTGATGTTTTATTATGAGGTCACGCTGGCCTGCGATCTGGTGTGCAAGCACTGCCGGGCATCGGCGCAGGAACTCGCCGATCCCGGCGAATTGAGCACCGACGAGGCCAAGGCACTTATCGAGCAGGCGGCCGGTTTCCCACGCCAACCGATGATGGTGCTAACCGGCGGCGACCCGCTGAAGCGCAAGGACCTTTTCGAGTTGATACGTCATGCCGTGGCACAGGGAATCCAGGTTGCCTTAACGCCTTCGGCCACGCCGCTGGCCACGCGGGAGGCCTTCCAGCGGGCCCGCGACGCCGGGGTGCGCCGCCTGGGCATCAGCTTGGACGGCGCAGATGCGCAAACGCACGACGCGTTGCGCGGCTGGGAAGGCAGCTTCGCGCGCACACTTGAGATGCTGCAAAACGCCCGGGAGTTAAACCTTGCCGTGCAAATCAATACCACCATTACACGGCGCAACGTGCATCAAGTCGATGCTATTGCGGAGTTGCTCGCCGGCCAGGCGATTGCCATGTGGTCGGTATTCTTTCTGATTCCCGTGGGGCGCGGCGTGGAAGAGGAGCGAATATCCGCTGCGGAATACGAACTGGTTTTTGAAAGGCTTTGGCATCACGCGCAGCATCAGCCTTATGCGGTAAAGACCACCGAGGCCCCGCATTATCGCCGCTATGTGCTTGAGCACGGCGGCGATCCCCTGGCCGGTCCGCATGGAACCGACGACGGGGCCGCGCGGCGCGGGCACCGGGCGCCTTTGGGCGTGGGCGACGGCAAAGGCGTGATGTTCATCAGCCACAAGGGCGAGATATTTCCGGCCGGTTTTTTGCCGCTTTGCTGTGGGCGATTCCCAAAAGATTCCGTCGTCGAGGTGTATCAAAATCATCCGACGTTCCTGGCACTGCGCGATCCCGACCGTTTTAAAGGCCGTTGCGGAGCATGCGAATATCGCCGCGTCTGCGGCGGGAGCCGCGCCCGGGCGTATGCCGTCACCGGCGATTTCCTCGAAGCCGAACCGGATTGCGTTTATGTTCCGAAAGAATGGGATGGTAATTAGAAGCATGAATATTTATTGCAAATTGAAAAATGCAAATTGCAAAATAAATAAGCACAACTTACCCTGTTTTTCACTTTGCTCCGCGCTTCGTACTTTTTACTGATAACTGATTACTGAAAACCAATAGCCACTTGCGTTGAGCTTTGTGATTAGGTCCATCAGCCCGCGCCAGGTAATAGATCATGAAGAAATGCAGAAATCGGAACACGGACAATAGAGCCGTCAGCAATTTGCAATTTGCAATTTACAATTTGCAATTTGCAATCCGTGGTTTTTTATTTGTGGCATTTATTCCATTAATCGCCCTATCCGCGGGCACGGTTTTCGCTGAAGATCAAAAAAAGGTCCTCATCCCCTTCGATTTCGTCTCGAAATTCGACGACGGGCGCTACGGGCAGATGGTGGGCGAAATGATCTGGAAAAAGATAAACGGTGAAGGCGGCTTTATCTTGCCAGAGTCTATGCAGGATGTACGCGATTATTGCCAAAGCCACCACATTCTGCCCTCGCCCGATGATTCCCTGGACAAGATGAAGAAGATCGTCAAGGAAGATTTTGACGGGCAAATCGGCATTTGGGGCAGCGTGGAGCGGGCGCCTGGCACTGAGGGAGAGATCTATGATTTGGCGATCAAGTGCGTCGATTTTTCCGCCGCGCCCGAACCCAAGGTGATTTACGAAACGAAAAGCCGGACCAAATCGGTCAGCGAAATCCCGCATCTGTACGTCAAACAAATGCTCGACGCCCTTTATCGCCGCCAAAGCGGCGAATCATATTCGGTCGATCCAGTGGCTGAGGCGAATTGGAATAAAAATCCCAATCTGGTCGGGGGCGGCGATTTTCAAACGGGCACGGGCGGCGTGCTTAAGGGCTGGGAAAGCGTGGGCGGTCAACAGCGCGAGCCGCTGGGCAAGCTGGTTCAATGGGTGGCCGAGGAAGGCAATCCCCAAAATAAAATCATCCGCTTCACGTTTGATAAAGCCGTGGCTGAAGAAGAAGGCGTGATGTATTACAGCGACTATTTTCCCGTCGAGGAGGGCGCGAAATACCGCTTCCAATGCCGCTGGAAAACCAACGGGCCGAATGTCAAGGTTTTTATTAAATGCTACGACGAGGTAAACACGCCTTATCAGAAAAACTCGGACGGGCCGGACGCTTCGGCGACTTCTCGCAAAGGGAGCAAGGATCGAAATCCGCCCGAAACGGCGCAGCGCCGCGAGGTCTACCGGAGCCAGCAGAATCTCAAGGGACCGAAAAACGCTTGGAACACCCATACCGAGGATTTTACTCCCACGCACACAAAATACTCGCCCAAGTGGGGCCGCGTTATGCTTTACGCATATCTTAAGGCCGGTGTGGTCGAGTTCGACGACGTGATTGTAAAACAGATCTTGCCGCCTCCGAAACAACTGGACAAGGAACCCAGACAATCGCTGGGCACGCGCGTAACTATCAAGGAAATGGAAGAAAACGAGCGCCGCAGTAACGAAGCGAAAAAACAAGAAAATAAATAAATGCATTTAGCCCCCGATGAATACACCGGGGGTATATTGATCATACCCGATGCAATCTAACATTTTCACGCTTAGCCCCCCGTGTATTCACGGGGGGCTAAATTTGAATTCCGGATACCTATTATAGCAATCTTAATGAATCTGCCGGTTCTTCCATAAACAATTGACAAGACAGCCGATATTGGCCCGCGGTCTTGGGCGAAGTTTGCCCGTTTCTCATTTGACGCCCCCCTGGTTCGGGCTAAAGTTGCTAAGACGCAGCATGCGTTGTTTCATTTAGGCAACGCCTGCCGAATTTGCGATAGCGCCAAGGAGCATCGGGGCCATGTCAAGTCGAATAACCGCAGCCGATGGGAAAAAAGTACGTGTCCTTCTGATATCGGAGGATCCGGTGGACTCGCGTTGGTTGAAACAATTGCTTGGGCCTGCCCGCAATTCCCGCAACGGCCGGCTGGGAAGCTTCGTTGTCAACCTGGCGGATCGAATCAATATCGCTTTGGAAAGTCTAACGCGGCATCATTTCGACGCCATCCTCATTGATTTGGGATTGCCGGCTGGCGACGATTTACAGCCGGTATGCAAAATAATCGCAGCCGCGCCGCATTTGCCGGTCGTTTTGCTGGCCGGATTCAATAACGACGGCTTTGCTATAAGAGTGATCCGCTTGGGCGTCCAAGAATGCCTGTTCAAGGACTCGCTGGACGCTCGACTGTTGAAACGGACCATTCACCATGCCATCCAGCGGAAAACGAACGAATCGAAGCTGGCCGGTCATGCCCGGGAATTGGAAACCACGCGCTGCCGGCTGGAGCGGCAAGCGGCCGAGTTGCGGTCGTGCATGGAACAACTCGACAGGATAAACCACGAATTGGAGGATTTCACTTATATCGCCTCGCACGACCTGAAAGAGCCGCTGCGGGGCATCAGTTCGTATTGCGAAATCCTTTTGGAGGATTACCGGCACAAACTCGACGCCGACGGCAAACGCCGCCTAAATACGGCGATCCATCTTTGCGATCGCACGGAAAACTTGATCGACGACCTGCTGACTTACTGCCGCGTGGGCCGAAAAGCGGCCGTAAAAACCCGCGTGAACCTCAATACGGTAACCGCCAATTTGCTGAAAATGCTCCGCCCCTCGATCGAGCGCCGCAACGCCATGGTGCGGATTGCCGGACCGTTGCCGCCGGTGACGGGCAATGCCACGCTGATCGGCATGGTCCTTAGCAATTTGATATCCAACGGGCTGAAGTTTAATGAGGATCGGCAGCCGCAGGTGGAAATCGGCTGGATGCCGACCGATCCGGTCACCTTCTATGTAAAAGACAACGGCATCGGCATCGCCAAAGAACATCACGAGGCAATTTTCACCATCTTCCGCCGCTTGCACAGCCGGAAGAAATACGAGGGCACCGGCGCGGGCTTGACCATCGTTCGCAAGATTGTGGAGCTACACGGCGGACGGATATGGCTGGAATCGGCCCCTGGCGCGGGCACGGCGTTTTATTTTACTTTTGCGCGGTGCGCCGAAACCGGCCAGGCCGAGCACGTTCTCCGCCCGCCCCATTGGACCCAGCGGAATCAGGCCCACCGCCTTACCGGCCGCCTGCGCGTCAAGCAAACCGTGCATTGATCTTTTCGACGATTCAGTAGGGTGCGTGAAACGCGCCAGCCCATTACTTGCAGCTATTACGATAGTTGCGGTGCGTTTCACGCATCCTACAAAGCCTTATTTTTCACCCATCAGCTTGGCGATTGTCGGTTCCACGGCTTCGGCCCAGATTTCATAGCCTTTGGCGTTAGGATGCAGCCGGTCGGGCATGATGTCTTTGGAAAGTTTGCGGTCGGAATCGAGGAATTTATCGTTGATGTCCAGATAAAAAATCATTTTATCGTCCGCCAGCTTGGCGATGATTTCATTGGCTTTCATGTTCGTTTGCCGTTTGGCGTCTTGGTCGTCTGCGCCTCGGGGAAATATGCCCAGCAGCAGTATTTTGGTCTGCGGCAGTTTTTCGCGGAGCTTTTCCACAATCGCTTTCACGCCCTCGGCTACCTCTTCGGGCGTTTGTTTGTTATTGGCATTGTTCGTGCCGATCATCAGCATGGCCAGCTTGGGGGAAATGCCGTCGATATTGCCGTTTTCCAGGCGCCACAGAACATGCTGAGTTTGATCGCCGCTGATGCCGAGATTAACGGCGTTGCGATCTTTGTAATATTTATTCCAAACGTCTTTTCCCGCGCCCTCCCAGCCTTGGGTGATGGAATCGCCGATTACAAGCAAATCGACATTGCCTTGTTTGACCCGTTCATTCATGGCATTGTGACGTTTTTGCCAACTGGCCGCGGTCTTGGAAACGGGAATAATAGATACCGGTTGCGGGGCCACGACGGCTGTTGCAGCCTGCGGCGCTTCGGGGGCCGAAGTCGCCGGCTGCCCGCGTGCGGCCAATGCCATGACGGAGAGCAAAGAAGCAAAAATAACGAGCACAATCGATAACAAATTGAAACGTTTCTTTCTCATGCTACTTTCTCCAAAATAGGGTGATTAAAAAATCATAAAGCCGCGACCGGCGGACGCGTTTTCGGTATTAGTTCGTGGGGCAGATCGCTAATCTACCCAAAAAAAGGCGGATCAGCAACCTGCCCCAAGGTTTATTTCCCGGGTAAAGGTCGATTAAATTAAAATATTTCCTCCAATGTGGCGGTCAGTTCTTCGTCGGAAAGTTCGCGGGGATTGCCGCTCATGCTGCTGCCGCGGGAGCTTTTGACCAGGTTGGGAATTTGCTCGCGGCGGACGCCCAATTGCGAGAGCCGCCGCGGTATGCCAATTCGTTGACAAATGTTTTCGATCTCGCGGATCAAGACTTCAACCGCATCGAGCCGAGATGTGGAGGGACTTCGGCCGAACAACAATTGGCACAAGCGGGCCAGATCATCGGCGCATACTTCGCTATTTACTCTTAGCGCCGCCGGCAGCATCAATGCGCAGGCCAGGCCGTGCGGCACACGGCAATGAATGCCCAGCGCAGGGGCCACGCCGTGTGCCAGCCCCAAGCCGGAATTGGCCAAGGCCATGCCCGAGAGAAGCGCCGCATGGGCCATTGCCTCGCGGGCCGGGCGGGAATCGGGTTTTTCCACCGCCTCGACAATGGCGGGAATCGCCAATTTCAGGCCCTCGACGGCCAAGGCCCGCGGAATGGGCCGAGCTTTTCGCGATATGTAACTTTCAAACAATTGCGTTATGGCGTCCATGCCGCTGGCCGCCGTGACTTGAGCGGAAACGCTGACGGTCAACTCCGGATCGACCAGGGCGATTCGCGGCATCAAGCGGTCGTCGCGAAGGCTTTTTTTAAAAGGCGGATCGTACGACGAGATCACGGCGTTTTTCGTGGCTTCCGCCCCGGTGCCGGCCGTGGTGGGCATGGCCAGCACGGGCAAGGGCGGATTTACGATCTGCAAATCCCGCCCCACGTTCTCCAAATAATCCCGCACTGTCGAGCTTTGACAGTTCACTGCCATGGCCCCGGCCGCTTTGGCCAAATCGATGGCCGCCCCGCCGCCCACCGCCAGCATAAAATCGCCGGTCCCGGGTTTTTCACGGCGAAGATGCTCGGACAGCCGGTCTACGTCTTGCACCTCGGGTTCATGCGAAATGTTGGCCGCCGGTATGAGTTCGATTCCTTGCACATGCAAGGCCTCGCCGATTTCGCTGAAAAACGGCTTACCGATCGCTTCGGGCAACCCGGAAACCAGAAAAACCCGACGGCCGAGCGACCGTGCCAATACGCCCACTTCGCCGCGCCGCCCCCAACCAAAGGCAATCTTCGCCGGGGCCAGAAAATCGTAGCTTTGCACTGGGTCCATTGTCTTTTCCCGATATAATACTAAAAACCTATCCCAATAGTCATCCTGAGCGAAGCGAAGGATCTCGGTTGCAGCAGCATATTACCCATCTTTGCCATTATGTTCCTTCTAGATTCTTCGCTTTGCTCAGAATGACGAATATTGTTTTGGGATATGCTCTAAATAGAACCACATTTTAACCTAATTATTCACCGGCAGGCAACCACCATGGATGCACATACAAGACGCCTGTTTGACAAGCAACTGGAGCGAGTATTAGGCGAAATGCCGCCTATGGTCCGCGAGTTGCTGGAAAAAGTCCCCCTGTACGTCGAGGATTACCCATCCGCCGACGTGATGAAAGAAATGGGGTTGCAGTACCGCGACGATTTGTGCGGGCTGTATACCGGCATACCCATAAACGAACGAAGCATCAGCCAATCGGGCCAAATGCCCGACGTGGTGACAATCTTCCGTGAAGGCATCTGGTCGATGGCGGCCGATGACCAGGGCCGCGTGGCGCCCAAACAACTCCGCCACGACATCCGCATCACCATTCTACACGAACTTGCCCACCATCACGGACTCACGGAAGAGGAACTCGATGAGCTTGGATATGGTTAATAGATATATCAACTTCCCCCGCCGATGGTCCGCCCGCCGTCTACCGGCAGGCAAACGCCGGTAACATAGTCATTCTCGGCTAGGAATAGCACCGCATGGGCGATGTTTTCCGGACGGCCAGAGCGTTTCAAGAGCGTGCCGGCAATCGCGCCTTTTACTTCGTGTTCAGCAAGGTCCTCGGGCAGCATGACCGGGCCAGGCAGAATGCAGTTTACCCGAACAGCCGGATTACGCCGGGCAAGTTCCACGGCAAAGGTTCGAGTCATCGTCGGTATTGCCCCCTTGCTGGGAAAGTAGGCGGCATAGTTCGGGTATGGCCGCTGGATGGCCCAGTCGCCTATTGTCACAATCGCCCCGCCTTCCGGCTGCTTAACCATGATCAGGCCCGCCCGACGGCAGCAGAGAAATGTGCCCAGGGCATTGATCTCGAAATGCCGCCGCACGTCGTCGGCGGTGACTTCCTCCAGCGGCTTGGACTGCCAGATGGCGGCGGCAGTGACCAGTACGTCCAAGCGCCCGAAATCGTTTTCGACTTGCTTGAACATGCGATCGACTTCGTCTTCCTTGGAAACATCGGCCTGATACGACTCGGCGTGCGTTCCGCCTTTTTTCATCAGCGAAACGCTTTCCCGGGCGTCTTCGGCCGATCGGTTGTAGTGCAAGGCAACGGAGTATCCTCGCGCGGCCAGGGCTTCGGCAACGGCGTTGCCCACCCGACGTTTGCCGCTGCCGGTAATCAGGGCGACTTTTGCGTTCATAATTTTCTCCATTCGGTAAAATATTCTTCCAGTGCGGTTTCCCAATCGGGCATTGCCGGGCCACCTAAACGGTGATAGGCCTTGGTATCCAACACGCTGTAACACGGACGAACGGCCGGAGCGCCATATTCGGCGTTAGTGATGGGTTTAACCGCAACATCCAAACCCGCCTGTTTGAATATCTCCACCGCGAAATCATACCAAGTGGTTTCGCCCGTGTTGGTTACATGATATATTCCCCAAGGGGCCGGTTTGGCGCTTGGAAACCCGGCAAGAAACAAGACCGCCCGGGCGACGTGCGGGACATAACTGGGCGTGCAATGCTGATCGGCGACAACCTGGATTTCAGACTGCACTGGTCCCAGGCGGAGCATGGTTTTGACGAAATTGTGCGCCCGGCCGTCGCTCGCTCGGGCATACAACCCGCAAGTCCGCACGATAAGATGTTTTTCGTAATTCGCGGCGGCGCGTTCGCCGGCAAGTTTAGTCCGGGCGTAAACACCTTGCGGCGAGGGCGGATCGTCCTCGCGGTACGGGTGATTCGCATTCGCGACCAACGGTCGCGGCTTTATGGGAGAAACTTGCGAATTCTGAACTCTGAACCCTGAACCCTGAACCCTATCTCCACCAAAAACATAGTCGGTGCTGATCTGGACCAAAGGGCAATCGAGTTCGCGGCAAACGGCGACCAGATTTTCCACGGCCGTGACGTTAACGGCATGGGCCAGTGCGGGTTCTTTCTCGGCCTTGTCGACCTGGGTATATGCGGCGCAATTGATGATCGCATCGGGTCCAAGCGGCGGCAATATATCCAAAACGGCTTTGGCGTCGGTCAGATCGAGCGTATCGATATCAAGGGGAATTGCCTGGGGGCCGATTTGCCGGCACAATTCTCCGCCCAATTGGCCCAAAGCTCCAGTAACGGCGATTTTCATAATCAAGCACCACATTGCGATCGATGGATTTTAGGTTATATTTTACCTGGGATTGACGACAATGGAATATCTAAAGGAATAATATGATGAACATAATGGTTGCCGGAGGGGCGGGCTATATCGGCTCGCATGCGGTCAAGCAGTTGATCGAGGCCGGGCATCGGGTGCTGGCCATTGATAATTTATTCCGCGGTCATGCCCAGGCCGTGCATCCCAAGGCCGACTTTCTGAAAATCGACCTGGCCGAAACCCGGGCCCTGGCCGACGCCCTGGCAAAACACTCCATCGACTGCGTGATGCACTTTGCCGCCTTGACCTACGTGGGCGAGTCGGTCGCCGAACCGCTGAGCTACTACGACAACAACACGGCCGGGACTATCAGTCTTTTAAAGGCCATGAAGCAAACCGGCGTGAAGCGCCTGGTGTTCAGCTCGACGGCCGCTACATACGGAGAGCCCGAAGCCACGCCCATCGTCGAAACCATGCGCCAATCGCCGATCAATCCCTACGGCTGGTCAAAATGGTGCGTCGAGCAGATCTTGCGCGACTACGTCGCGGCCGATGCGGATTTCTCTTACGTTGCTTTGCGATATTTCAACGTGGCGGGCTCGGCGGCCGACGGATCGCTGGGCGAGGATCACGATCCGGAAACGCACCTTATTCCAGTGCTGCTTCTGACAATTTTGGGCAAGCGAGACAAGGTAACGGTCTTTGGCACCGACTATCCCACACCCGACGGCACCTGCATCCGCGATTACATTCACGTGGAAGATTTGTGCGCTGCGCACATTACGGCCATGAATGCGCTAAAGCCCGGCGACGCGCGCTTTTACAATCTCGGCATTGGAAAGGGGTATTCGGTAAAAGAGGTAATCGAGTCGGCCCAGCGCGTAACCGGAAAAAAAGTGCCGCACCAATACGGCGCCCGCCGCCCGGGCGATCCGGCGATATTATTTGCCAACGCCGACAAAATCCGCCGCGAACTGGGCTGGTCCGCCCGATACGTCGAAATCGACAAAATCGTTTCCACGGCCTGGAATTGGTTCCAAAAACATCCAAACGGATATATAGAATGATTTTTAAATAGTAATCTTCTAGCATTCGTAATCCGAGATGGGATAAGCAGTTATAAGCTCTGATCAATCTTCAAAATTAGGGGAAATACAAGAGAAATGATCTTGTCAGAGCCTTATAAATTTGATAAAAGCCTGCCGAATCTAAAAGAATAGGGTAATTGCGCGGGTTGAATATAGGCCTCTTCTCGCGCGCAAATAAGTTGCCGGATATGGCAACGGTCTCACCGATCCGACTGACATAGAAAGGTCTTTTCATGTCCAAGCAAAGCATCGGTTTGTGCAATGAGTGCCGGGAAAGAGTCCCGGCTGAGTATCATTTTCCCAACGGGCAAGTCTGGTTTCGCAAAAACTGCCCCACTTG
>JBEKSO010000037.1:0-16599 GCA_049516935.1 Thermoguttaceae bacterium | reverse complement strand
GCATTGAGGCATTTTTGGCGATCGCTGGCCATGGCATGTGCCGTAAGAGCCACAATCCAACCCGTGTAACCTTCCTCGCGCAGGGCCATGGTGGCTTCATAACCGTCCATTACCGGCATTTGCATGTCCATAAGGATCAGATCAAAGGGATGGCCGGCCTTAGCGGCCGCTCTTGCGGCGTCTGTAGCCTTTTTGCCGTTATCGACTATTGCCACTTCGGCGCCGGCTTTGGTGAGAATATGGGAAATCAAGCGCTGATTGTCAGGGCCGTCTTCAGCCAGCAAGATGCTGCCGGTCAACAAAACGGAGGGCGTCACATTCGGTCCAATTGTTTCTTTTCGCACGCTTTCCTGCAGAGAGAGCAAATTCGGCATCTCCAACATGTGGACGCCTTCAACCGATCCGGTGGCGATGGTCACGCGGAAATGACTTCCTATCCCAGGCTGCGATTTCACCAATGTCACATCACCTCCGAGCATCTCGGCCAGGCGTTTGCTGATGGCCAGCCCCAAGCCCGTGCCGCCGAACCGGCGTACCGTGGAGGTTTCGGCCTGGAAGAATTGCTGGAACAGATTTTGGA
Source organism: Thermoguttaceae bacterium (assembly GCA_049516935.1). Classification (GTDB taxonomy): domain Bacteria; phylum Planctomycetota; class Planctomycetia; order Pirellulales; family Thermoguttaceae; genus JBEKIK01. Next base: position 16,019 of record JBEKSO010000037.1, on the reverse strand, counting down.
CTTCCTTTTCGGCCATGCCAATTCCCATGTCGATCACATCGAACCGCATCATGGGTTGATCGCCAGGCAAAAACGAAACGACCAACTTTATTTCGCCGATCTCGGTGAATTTGACGGCATTGCCGATGAGGTTGAGCAGGATTTGCCGGACCCTGGTGGGATCGGTTTGAACGGTCTCGGGAATTGAAGTATGGAATTCAACGCGTAATGCCAGGCCTTTAGCGGAGGCACGCACGTGCATAAGCGAATTCACATCGGCTATCACCTGTAGAGGCGAACAAGGGATGCGTTCCACGGACATGCGCCGGGCTTCGATTTTGGAAATATCGAGGATATCGTTGATGATTGCCAGCAGGTGCTCGCCGTTTCGTTGGATGGTGGCCAGTTCTTCTTTACCCCAATCCCCTTGTTGTTCTTCGATCAGGACTTCCACGAAACCGAGAATGGCCGTGATGGGGGTGCGGATTTCATGGCTCATGTTGGCCAAGAACTCGCTTTTCGAGCGCGTGGCCGATTCGGCGGCGTCTTTGGCGCGCTGAAGTTCGGCCTGGGCGCGTTCTTTTTCGTCGATTTCATTGCGTAGTTGCGTGGTGCGTTCAAGGACTTTTTCTTCCAAAACGTTCTGGGCGGCCAACAACTGCTTTTCGGAAGTCTCCACCCGTCCCAACATTTCATTAAAGGCGTCGTATAGCGTGCCCAACTCGTCGCGCGACTGCTTCCGCACGCGGATCGAATAATCGCCGGCCGTGGTGATTTCCACCGCCGTTCGCGCCAAGGCCAGAATCGGTTTGGACACCGCCCGCTGCAAGTTCACCGCCAGCAGGCCGGAGGCCAACAGGGAACATAACATCATCAGCGAGGCGATCTCCACGTAATCCAACAATTGTCGTTTTAAAAAACTCACGTTTTCCCGCAAATACAAAGTTCCCACGAATTCTTCGCCGTCTTGGACTTTTTGGAACATCTCCAGGGTTCCGTAATCGGTGAATTCGTAACCGACGTGTCCGGGCGGGGGGGGATGGATTTCAGGGACGTTCTCTTTTAAATACGTGGTCAGCACTTTTCCCCCGCTATCGTACAAACAGGCGAATTCGATCGCGGGTTGCGATTTCAAGGATTTAAGCAGTAGTTGAGCCGCGGGAGCGTCTCGGAAACTCAACACCGCCGTGCTGTTGAAGGCCAGCATGCGAGCTTGCGTGCTAAGACTCTGTACAGTGGAATTACGCATCATTTTGATATCATTGACCGCGAAACCAATACACGACAATAGCAGGGCAACGCTGGCCGAAACCATGGCCAGCAATACCAGTTTCGTTCGTATCGACAAGTCGCGAAACTTCAGCATACGTCTATCCGGCTTGGATTTAGAATCGTTATTTATAACCGATATGCAAAAACTTCATTTACCGCCCCTCTAACATGGCACGAATTCCTTTTGTTGCGGCGCGAGAAGTAAAATCGCTCATATTCAATTGGAGTTCTTTCCTGGTTGAACCCCGGTTTCCGACACCTTTTTCCCCAGGTTAAGTAATTTTGCATCGAGTAACAGCTTTTCCTGCCGGATGGCCTCGACGTTGATTTCAAACCGCACCGTGCCTCCCTCCAGGAAAAAGTTGATCCCGCCGCCGCGCTCGGCAAATCCCGGCACTTCCCCCACTAACAATGTTGCTTTATCTCGCGTCTTATTAATGATCGTGATCTGCTGCGCGGGAGGAATCGAATGGGAAACAAACAAGATATGGCAAGGCTGCAATTCCTCGATTGTGGCCATCCTTTGAATGACGATGCGACGCCCTTGGATCGTCTTGGACTGAGCTATGCGATCCAAAACTTGCCCGAAGGGGTCTTCGCCGCAAACGCCTATGACGAACGCACCCGACCGCTCGGCAAAGGCGTCTTTGGGCCATTCAACGTACCGCCCGAAACTATACAGAAACGCGGCTTTGACGTTGTACTCGTACTGGGGATTAATCGACTCCGCCGATTGATACGTATCCATTGCATCGGGCGACTGCCCGCAAACAATCGCTCCCTGGCCGGCAAAGAAAATCATCGCTGCCATCCAACTTACTAATCCGACACGCGGAATCGAACGCGCCAAGGCATTCCGCAGCGGTTCCATGCGGAACACCAATAAGGCCGGGTAAAGTCCCAACCGGGTTTTGATGCAAAAACTGGTAATTAGGCGATTCACGTTCTATGCAACCTGATTTTTTTAACCTGTCCCTATATCATTAAAAATTATCCGGCTCGTTTTTAATAGCGCCAAGTAATCTGGCCGTAAACTTCAGGACCTACTTTGTATGCGTAGGTGCTGGTTATGGGAACAAATTCAGAATATAGTCCATGCGTCAAATTCCGGCCCGCTACCGACACCTCGAAGTTTTTTCCGCTATGCCACGCCAGCCGGGTATCCAAGGCAATGTAATTGGGAATCTCGGGGGACACGGGGTTGGTAGGCAACAGGACGTCAACATAACGTCCGATGAGGTCGAATTGCCAATGTTCGCCCATATCCCAGGAAGACTGTAAATAGACCTCATTACAGGGCGTGTCCCCGGGATCGTCTGCGCTGCCAATCATGCCCGGGGCGAGATGCAGGAACAACCGCGTATAAGTATAGGCACACTGCAGGCGCCATTGCTCACTGACGGAATAGTTTAACGCCAATTCCGCGCCATAGGTTTGACCGGACATGCCGTTTTGATATTGCTGCTGCGCGAATATAAATTGCGATGGAATATTAATAACAACCCCATTCGGGGAAAAAGCGAAAAGATTGTCGTACTGGTTGTAAAACAAGGCTAGATCCCAGGAAAAACGCTCGGTGGCTTGCACGCGCACGCCCAACTCGTAAGCCAATAATTCCTCGGATTGCAGGCCGGGATTGCCGACCACTTGCGGAAATACAGTAAAACCGGGAGGAAAGGGTGGGGAAAGAAAGGGCGGGAAGGGAGTAGTGCCAATCGGAGGCAATGTGGTTTGCGCGAAGTCAGTCTGTTGGGTGGGCATATGAACCGCCCTGGATACGGCCGCCCACAGCGAACATTTTTTATTGGGAGTGCTCAAAAGCCGTACAGTCGGCTGGAATTCGAAATTCGTGTAAGGATCGTGCTCAAATTTCGAGCCGCCGATCAAAAACCAGCGGTCTTCCTCCAAGGTGATTTGATCCTGTACGAAATAACTGAAATAATTATCAAAACGATCCGGCGGGTTAACTGTTAAGAAGAAGGCTGAAGAAGGCTGCGTATTCACGATCGAATCTTTCCAAAACCGGTAGCCGCAACCCCAAATAATCTCATGCCGTTCTCCCAAGGGAAAACGGTGCTGGAAATCCAAGTCTAGAAGGTCGGTATCCAATCCGTAAGCGGGATCAAGATAATGCCGCTCCGTCCGGTCGTAATAGGTCTGAAAAGTCCAGTCCGAATCGTCATCAATGGTATGTTTCCAGCGGTATAAAATATTCTCGCCGGTCACGTGGATGTCGTTGCTTGGCACGGAAAAGGGCGGCGTTGGAATTTGATTCGGCACCAGGGTCACCGATTTCCCGTCATAATAATCACCTTGAAGGGTCATGGCGTCCGACCGGCCGGCGTCATAATCCATGCGGAAGCCGCTCCGCCCTTGATGCCAGGCGTCGGGCCCGGTTCCGCCGTCTGGAAGGAATTCCGGGCCGCGATCGAACCACCTGCCGTAAAACCGGTAGTACAAGTCTTCACCCATACGGCCGCCTGCGCGGGCATTAGTAAAGCCCAGCTCATGCGATCCTCCTCCGCCTTGCACCAGAACCCCTTGAGTATCCTGTGCCTTTTTAGTGATAATGTTTATCACTCCGTTTACGGCGTTGGCGCCCCAGACCGTAGCACCGGGGCCGCGGACCACTTCGATCCGATCAACGTCTTCGAGGATCAGGTCCTGCACGTCCCAAAGAACCCCGCCGAAGAAAAGATCATATACGGTTCGCCCGTCGATTTGCACCAACAACAAGTTAGAATACTGCTGATCGAAACCCCGCGCGCTCACGGCCCATTCATCAGAAGATATTTGGGCCACCTGCACGCCGGGCACCATGCGCAAGGCGTCGGGAATGGTTTGCGCCCCCGAGCGGCGAATCATCTCGTTGGTGATTACAAACACCGCCGCCGGCGTTTTCCCCACCGTGCTCGCCTGGCGCTCAACGGTGCTGACCGACTGGTCGAGCGAAGGCGATCCGGTATGGCCGGGGCTGGACACATTCACGTTCGAGAGTTGCCCCACGTCTTTCTCGGCCATATCGAGCAACTTGTCGAGACTGCCCGCATCGACGCCTCCCTGATTGGACGCTGCTGCTTGAGATGAACTGTTTGCGGCCCCTTGACTGGATCCGGCAGATATCTGCCCATGGACCGGACTGGATAAATTAACAAGCATTAGAAATAATATCAGGCCCCTGGCCGCCCCGTACAACGACCGGGATGGCGCATCCATGACCATCGCTTCTATATTTTCTGCCCCAAAAAGCATCTATTCCTCAAGGCATGGTAGTCTTATCCCATTTACTGACACGTTAATCTGCCCGCCCTAAAAATATCGACTATTCCCGCAAATCCGCTGGAAGTGATAATGCGGATATTTCCTAAAATTCGACGGCCAACGTAAAAATGAAGCGATAGTATGGATTATTCTGCCCCGATACTTAGGACTTCAGCGCTGTTAAGCATTAATCTTGACTAAAAAAGTTCAACTGATGCATCACACTTCCGATGGATTGTTGCAGGTCTCAAATCCGGCAATACCGGCAAAGTTTTCCCGGTCGGTTTTTCAGGCATGATGCCAATTCACCACGCAGTTTCACTGTTTTTGTGGCGAATTTCCGACGGACAGTAAAAAACGATCTGAAGCGCGCGTGCGACTTTCCTCTCAACCTCTTGCAAAACAACACGTTGCAACTTCTTAAACTCCGATCAGGTCCTTTGGCACTTGAAGTGCATTTCTCTGTTTCGTGCAATCCCAGCGGCTTGATCGGCGCACGTTGCCGCTAACTTCATTGGAACCGCCACGGATTTACATCGCTTGAGCATACATTAATCCGATTTATCCTCCCTTTAAACTTGACGATCCCTATGCCCAAACACGATCACAGCAAATCAACGCCCGGCAAAAAATCCTCGCGTCATACCGGCGTACAATCGCCGTACCACGATGAATTGCCGCTGGTGGACGAAGTGTTGCCCGAAGAAGAACTTGCCGTTCCAGAAACTCTACCCGATGTCGATCTTGACGAGGATGAAGAAATCGATCGTGCCGAAGAGGCTACCGGCGAAGACGATCAAATCGACGACCCCGTGCGGATTTATCTGATGCAGATGGGCGAGATCCCGTTGCTTAAGCCCAAAGAAGAACTTGCCGCCGCCAAACGGATCGAAATCGGCCGCCGGCGATTCCGCCAGTGCATGCTGGCCAACGATTACGTGCTCCAGGCGGCCGTAAGCTTGTTGGAATGCATCCGCGACAACAAGGTGCGCCTCGATCGCACTATCGAAGTCTCGGTGATCAACATCCGCGAAAAACGTCGGCTGTTAAAGGTCCTGGATCCCAATTTGCACACGCTGCATCATTTGCTCATCCATAACCGCCGGGATTTCAGCTTGGCGATACACGATCGGCATCCCCGAAAAAAACGCCGCGAGGCATGGCGCCGGCTCTTGCAACGCCGCGTGAAGGCCGTCCGGCTGGTGGAAGAACTCGGACTGCGAACCCAGCGCTTGCAGCCCATGCTCGATAAACTCCACCAGATCTCGCAGCGATTGGAAAGCATCAAGAAACAATTGGCCGAACCGTGCCACGATCCGGACGACGCCGCCCGGGCCGTGGAACTCCGCAAGGAATTGTGTTATCTCATGCGATTGACCCTGGAAAGCCCGGCCACGCTCCGCCGCCGGCTCGATCGCATAACCGCCTTGCACAAAAAATATGAATCCGCCAAGCGATATCTCTCCGCCGGAAACTTGCGATTGGTGGTCTCCATCGCCAAGCGCTATCGCAACCGCGGCTTGAGCTTCCTGGACCTGATTCAGGAAGGCAATACCGGCTTGATGCGCGCCGTGGATAAATTCGAACACGCCCGCGGATACAAATTCTCGACCTACGCCACCTGGTGGATCCGCCAGGCCATCACCCGGGCAATCGCCGACCAATCCCGCACCATCCGCATGCCGGTGCACATGTTGGAAAACATGGGCAAGGTCCGTAACGCCACGCGCCACTTGATCCAGGAAAAAGGCACGGAGCCCACGATTGAAGAAACCGCCGCCGAGGCGGGGCTGTCGCTCGATGAAACCGTCAATATTTTTCGCATGGCCCGCCAACCGCTCTCGCTCGACCAGCCGGTGGGCGAGCACGACGACACATACTTCGGCGAATTCCTCCAAGATCATCGCGAGGATGATCCCTTGCTCGGACTCAACCACGAATCGCTAAAGGCCCGCATAGCCGAAGTCCTCGACGCCCTGGAATATCGCGAACGTGAAATCATTCGCCTCCGCTTCGGCCTGGCCGACGGATATTCATATACTTTGGAAGAAGTAGGAAAGATATTCTCCGTCACCCGCGAACGCGTTCGGCAGATCGAAACCAAAGCGGTAAGATCGCTGCAACATCCCATCCGGGCGAAAAAACTCCTAAGCTTCATGAACGACCTAGCCAACGTCCCCATCGAATCCCTGGGCGCCTGCCCCGGCAACTCGACGGTAGAGAGTTAATCGAGAGAGTCTTGAAAGTGATATTTATTGACTCAGGTAATAAATGTCATTAAGCCCACGGGTTGCAACCCGTGGGCTTGGCTTGATTTGCTATCTATACCACAACATTATTTTCCTGACTCTCAATAGCCCGCCGGGAATACACGGCGGGTTAGATGCGGGAAATAATACTCCAGGTCAGGCATTTCTTTTAAAACGAGATAATCTTTGCAGCCCCCGGTGTCTTCACCGGGGGCTAAATAATTGGTGTGTTCACCGGGGGTTAAATGTTTGCTGTTTTTTTCTTTACCCGGGTTGTTGATGGATTGCAAATCAAATATTACCATATAGGACATCATGAAATCAATTTCGCTCTTAGCCCATAAGATATTTACCGTATCTGACTTTTTGGGGATATTAAAAATGATCATCGCTGACCTGGGCAAGATCGAAGGCCGCCGTTATCCGGCCCGACGCCGCACGCAAAACTTAGTGGGCGGGGCCTCGCCCATCCAAGCCAAAAATTTCTCGATCGGCAACGCCCTGCTCGATCCCAACGGCGGGCAGGTGCCCTGGCACAATCAACAGCAGGAAGAAGTGTATTTTGTCCTGGAAGGCACGGGAGAAATGTGCCTGGGCGACGAGCAGCAGGTCGTCACGACGGGCCAAGCGGTTTACATCCCGCCCGGCGTGTTCCACCAACTCACCAACATCGGCGATACGCCCTTGCGAATGATCTATTGCTACGGCCCGGCCGGCGACGTGGCCCACTGGAAACAAGAACTAAGCGGCACGCTGCCCGTGGCCGGCGTCGATGTCCCCCCGCTTCCCCCCGGCGCTTGCCCGCAATGCACCGAAAAACCCAAAATCTAGTGAGATTTGTTCAATTTGCAATTTGCAATTTGCATTTTACAATTTGCAATAATAATGCGATCTGTTGAAATTATTACGCGACAAAACCAATAGAGGTTATCGATGAGAATTCGCACGCACAACGTCGGCATCATCATGAACGGCGTGACCGGGCGCATGGGCACGAACCAGCACCTCATGCGTTCGATCGTGGCCATCATCCAGCAAGGCGGGCTGAAAATCGGCGAGTCGGAAGTCATCATGCCTAACCCGATCCTCCTCGGCCGCAATCCGGCCAAATTGGAGCGCCTGTCGGCCATGTCCGGGGTTGCCCGCTGGACCACCGATCTGGACAAGGCCCTGGCCGATCCGAACGATACAATCTATTTCGACGCCCAGACCACCGATCGCCGCGTGGAGGCTATGAAAAAGGCCATTGCCGCCGGCAAGCACGTGTATTGCGAAAAGCCCACGGCAACCACCACCGCCGAGGCCCTGGAATTGTACAAGCTGGCCAAGGCGGCGGGCGTCAAAAACGGCGTGGTGCAAGACAAACTCTGGCTGCCGGGCTTATTGAAATTGAAGATGCTGATCGACAGCGGATTCTTCGGCCGAATCCTTTCAGTGCGGGGCGAGTTCGGCTACTGGGTCTTCGAGGGCGACACCATTCCCGCGCAGCGCCCGTCGTGGAACTATCGCAAGGCGGACGGCGGGGGAATTATCATCGACATGCTCTGCCACTTCCGCTACATGTTGGACAACCTTTTCGGCGCTGTCGAGGCCGTGTCCTGCCTGGGCGCGACGCACATCGACAAACGCTGGGATGAAAATGGAAAACCCTACCAGAGCACGGCCGACGACGCGGCCTACTCCACCTTCGAACTGGCCGGCGGAATAATCGCTCAGATCAACGCCAGTTGGTGCGTCCGCGTGCGGCGCGACGATCTGATGGTCCTCCAAGTTGATGGCACAAAAGGCAGCGCGGTCGCCGGCCTGCGCCACTGCTGGGCGCAGTCATACGCAGCCACGCCACGCCCGACGTGGAATCCGGATGTTGACAGCCCGATCGATTTTTACGGCGGCTGGCAGCAAATCTCCTCGCATCAAAACTATGAAAACGCCTTCAAAATCGAATGGGAACTTTTCCTCCGCCACGTAGTCCGCGACGACCCCTTCCGCTGGACCCTCCTCGAAGGCGCCAAAGGCGTCCAACTGGCCGAAGCCGGCCACGAATCCTGGAAGCAACGCAAATGGATAACGTTGCCGAAGTTGGAAGTATAAACGATCCTAGTTCTGGTATAACCGAAAGACATTATATATATTACGCTATTTGATTTGATATGTGCCTTGAGATGATCTTGGAGTAATCAGATGTCTATCAGAAGGGTGCTGCTGATATTTGTTTGTTCTGTTGTTTTTGTCATAATGGTCTGGATCTCGGCGGCAACGGTTTTCTATTTGAGCAACAGATCAGAAGCGAATGTCAGCGGACGTATCCTACCTAGACACAACTGGCCGGAACCGCTCGACGAACTTTTTAAAGAGGCGGATAAAAGGAGTATTCCAGTTACCAACCTCGAAGCGTATGTTGGCCTGCACGATAATTGTTACTGGAAATTTGAATCTGCACCTGATCTGCTAGACCTAATGATTAATCGTTGGAAGCTTGCTCGTGTGGACAGCAGTAACACTCTGGTTTTGCGCGTCATACGTTATATGCCTGTAACTCTGTTATCGTTTAGCCAGGACAAAGAGAGTGATTACTTTGTCTCTCCCAATTGTTTGTCAGGCGGCGAATGGAAGGGACATCAATACTGCGTTATATATGACAAGGCTCGAGGAGGGATAATTGTCGGATACTATTACAACTTCTGAAAGACTTGAAGGAAGGATAAAGGGGTCGGGAGTTTTTATCTGGATCTCGGCGGTGCGGGCATTGTCTAAGGCATGATAATCGCGGGTTCCGTCATTAGCAGGAGTCTCGTAAACGAGACTGACAAAGAAGGATGTGTCGAGGGGCATTCGTTACCCGGCGTGAACGGCCGGGGGCTAAGACCGCGATGCGGACAAGGGCCGTGAACGGCCCTCATGATCGTATTTGGAATCGAAACCGGCGCGGAAAGTGATCGAATTTTCTAAAAATGAGTTCAATGCCCCCGATGTTTTCGCCGGGCGCCAAATATTTTACTGGACTCGGTGATTCGATTTGATAGCTTACCAAATGCCGGGGACCAGCCGGTAACGGACGCGGGCGGCATAATCTTTGTAACCGGCTAGTTCGTTTTGGAGCATTCGGTCTTCCAATGCCGTACGCACAATCACGAGTAAGACGGAAATTGCCGCGGGAATGAAGGCCCAGTATGACCCCAAGGCCAAAGGAATGCCGGTATAGAAGAAAAAAGTAGCGGAATAAATCGGGTGGCGGACGATGGCATAGGGGCCGATAACGATCACTTTCTGGCTGCGATCCGTCTGGATGCGAACGCTGAGTTCGGCAAACTTGTTAACACTAAGCACCCAAACGTTCCCAGCCGTCCTAATCAACAGAAGAATGTAGCCCGCAACGCAGAGCCAGAGCGGAACGGCGGACCAGTGAAACCGCCCCTCGTCAATCGCCGCGACTTGGAACATGGCTATAAATAAAAAGACAAACAGCAAGAGCAGAACTTTATCCCAGGATTTGGTATCTCGATGATGCGCGCTTCGGGCGACAATCACCTCGGGATTGACCCGCCAAAGATAGGAGAGTGTGGCGACGGCCAGCAGGATATATACGGCCAGAAAAATCCATCCCCGCATCCAACCAAGACGTCCGGTGGACAGAATACTAAAGGCAATCAGGAGAATGAACCCGTCAGACCAGAGAATTCCCCGGCGGAGCGCATGCTTCGCAGTCTGGGAATGATGATAATCAATTTCAGGATGTGCTTCCGACATTCAATTAACTTTCGGTAAAAGGATAAAGGGATATTTTACTTTTGCCTCTGTCACTTTTTTTCCTCTTCGTAGTTTTTGAAGTTTGGGTCAACCAAAACTCCCGCGCTTAGTTTTCACTTTGTCCCCTATCGTTCCGCGTCGGCGCGGATCATGCGCAGTGCGCAGACGGCGGCGATTTCATTGTTGTCGGTGGCTTCGAAACGGACGGTCGCTTTCGCTTTGCCGGCCAGCATTTCGGCGGGGATTTTGTACTCGATGTCGAAGAAGTGGCCATCTTGCTCCGGGGTGATCGGCCCGATCTTTTGCTCTCCTACTTTTTTGCCATCCACCAGGATATCGAAAGTGCACAGCTTCCGTTCGCCGCTGTTGTAGGTCACGATCAGGGTCATGGGATGGTCTTGTTCCACGGGCACGTCGAAGGAGAACCACTTCGATCCGCGCCGGGCAGCGCGATCCTGTACCCGAACCGCCTTTGAGTCTTCGCCCTGGAAATTAAAATCCGTTTCCGGCTGCATTTCGCCGGGCTGGACAAAGGCCACGGTGGCCTCTTTGAGTTTTTGCTGTTTTTCCTGCTCGGCGGCGTAAGCGTTGGATTTTTGCTCCCACTCCTGCAGCGTGAACAGGTCCCAATACACGCCGTAGGTGTGACGGTGCAGGCGGTAGAAGGGCACGAAATCGACGTCCTTGCTCCGGCCCACGCCGTCGGTGCGGAATTCGCCCGGCTTGTCCGCCACGGGCTTGAGCCAATCGGCCACCGGCTTATCGACCGCGAGAAACACGGGCACAGTTGGTTGATTAGCTGAGGCGGCGGCCGCGCCTCGCCCTCTTCTGCCACCGCCGAATTGGGCCGTGCCCAGGTCGCCGGCCAAGACCAGCGGGCCCCACATCAGCGCAACGCGGCGCTTGTTGTCGGGCAGGGGTTCAAGGCGGAGCGTCTTGGGCAATGTCAGGGCAATAGTATCCCCGTCTTCCCATAAGCGTTCAATTTCGACGTAAGAGTCGGGCGGAGGCAAGTCGCCGAGCGCTTCGCCGTTCACCTTGATGCTGAATCCATCTCCGGCCCAGTACGGGCGGCGCAATGCCAGGTTGAGTTGCTTGGGCAATTGCATGGAGAGTTTCAGGGTCGCCGATTCGCCTTCCGGGAAGTCGGTATCCATGACCAGATTCACGCCTGCCGACTTCCATTGGGCGGTGGATGGGGCGTAGACGTTCACCCAAAGCTTGTCGCCCGATTCGTAGTACAGGCCGTAGCCGTGCAGGGCATGGCTTTCCATTCCCGTTCCCAGGCAGCAAGTGAATCCGCCGCCGAGCATGTTTCGCTCGTACTCGCGCTCGACGCCCTGGCCCACGGGCACCATGTAACAAGTCGAGCCGTCCGTCGGATCGATGGACCCGAGAATGTGGTTGTACAAGGCTCGCTCGTGAAAATCGGCGTAACGGATATCGGGCCGGATGGAAAAGAGCGACCTCGACATTTTGAGCATGTTATATACGTTGCAGGTTTCGCAGGTGCGGCCCTCGATTATGGAGTCGAGCTTGTCGGGCGGGCCAAAGTACTCGTTCCGTCCGTGGCCGCCGGTGGCAAAGCTATGATGCAGGGCCACCTGGTCCCAAAAGAACATGGCGGCCTTGCCGTCGATCTCGTTGCCCGCGTAAACATAGCGCATCAACTCACCTATCATCTTTGGCACCAGCGTGTTGCCGTGTTTTCCGGCGAGGATGTCCTTGCCTTCGGCCAACGGCTCGACGATTGAACGATGTTCGAACTTGTCGGAAAGCGCCAGCCAGCGCTTGTCGCCCGTGTCGGCGTACAGGTCGGCCGTCACCTCGTTCATGCCGCCGAACTCGGTGTTCAGCACGCGCTGGATCTGGTCGTCGTTAAGTTTGGATAGAATTCCTTCGGCCCAGGCGGCGAACTTGATTTCCACTTCCAGGGCCTGCGGATTTCCCGTGTAGCGATATGCGTCGCGCAGCCCGGCGAAGATTTTATGCTCGACATACCAGGGCGACCACAGGCCGTTGAGGTCGAAGCCGCCGGAGCGGATGTCGCCTTTGGCAACCTGCTCGAACAGGAGCCTACCGTCAGTGCCCTTGCCGTCGGTAATAGCCCCGAGGTAACCGTCTCCCCGCTTGTCTTGAATTTCCTTTAGTTCGTTTACGATGTAGTCGGCCCGCTGCTTGTATCGGGCATCGCCGGTGGCTGCATACATCAGGCTTACGGCCGAAAGGTAGTGCCCGCAGATGTGGCCGGTGAGTTTCTTGCCCCGGCCGCCGTCCCAACCGCCGTAGCCCTCGGCCTTGGGTTCCAGGCCGGCCCGTTGGCGGAGGAAGGCCAACATGCGGTCGGGTTGCAGTTCGAGCAGGTATTTGGCGTCCAAATCCTGGGCATTTTTGAGCGGTCCGCCGGTAAGACGCACGTCCGACAACGGCAGCGGCTTGGCCGCGTATGGGATGGCATTTTTAATGGGATTTATGGGCGCCGCAGCATTGGACGCCGATGCCGGATTGTCATCGGCAAATCCAGGGTTTATTACGCTAAGGGCTATCAGTCCAATAAGGGCAAGATACATCGATAAAGTTAAATAGGATTTCATGGGCAGTTCACTTCGGGCATAAGATTTCAAATTTAATGATAGTCAGCAAAAGCATGCTGAGTTGTAGTTGATAGCAGAGTCAAGCCCACGGGTTGCAACCCGTGGGCTTTAACGACAGCACGGATTTTATTATAAGCCTAAGATCGACGGCCATCAATCTCGCAACTGAAAAAGCTTCACCAGGGCCTCCATCAGCATCCGCGGAACGCCTTGGCTGGATTCGTCGCGGAGCGATTCCAACGGCGGATGCAAAAGCTTATTGACCAGGCGGTTAAAAGATTGGCGGATTTCGTCCCGGGCGTGATCGTCCAGGTTTGGCAGTTTGTTCATCAAGCGCTCGAGTTCGTCTTCCATCGGCTTTTGCCAGCCGCGTCGGAGTTGGGCAATTACCGGCCCAACCGCGCGGTGACGCCACTGGGTCATGAACTGTGCGGTTTCCTGGTCGATGATCCGCATGGCATGAGGCAATTCCTTGTTGCGCCGGCCTTTATTTCGGCGGCAGGCCTCTTGCAGATCGTCTATGGAATACAGATAAACGTCGGGCCGGTTGCCGATGCCGGGCTCGAAATCGCGGGGTACGCCCAAATCGAGAATAAAAAGCGGCCGGCCGAACCGCGCCCGCTCGATCCGCCCAAATTCGGCCAATTTCACGATCGGCTCGCTTGCCCCGGTGGTGCTGATAATCAAATCGGCCGTGGCCAGGGCCTCGAGAAGCTGATCCCAGGCAATCGCGCGTCCGTGCCAGAGCGGGGCCAGTTCGCTCGCCCGATCATAGCTGCGGTTGACGATGGTAATCTGATGGGCGCCTTCCTCGCGCAGATAGCGGAGCGTTTCGGCTGCCATTTCGCCGGCCCCGATTACGACCACGTGCTTGTCGTCGAAGCGCTCAAAAATCTGCCGGCCGAAATCGGCAACGGCCACGCTGGGTATGCTCACCCGCCGCTCGTGCACGGCCGTTTCGCCGGCCACCCGACGGGCTACGTGCAATGCGGCCTGGAAAACCGAATGCAGAAGCGGCCCGGTGTTTTCCTGAAGCATGGCCGTCTGGTAGGCATCTTTTACCTGTTTGAGGATTTGCGGTTCGCCCAGCACCATGCTGTCCAGGCTCGAAGCCACGGTGAACAAGTGCCGCACGGCCGCCTCGTCGTTGTGCAGATACAGGTATTGGATGATCGACGCGGCGTCGAGGCCGTGGAATTCGGCCAGAAATAAGGCTGCTTGCTCCAGCGAGGGCTCGACGTCCGCTTCGCCGGCCGAGTAGATTTCCACGCGATTGCAGGTCGAAAGCAGCACGGCCTCGGTCCGCGGAAACACCCGCCGCCAGCGATCCAGGGCCTCCCGGGTTTGCGACGGACTGAAAGCCAGCTTTTCCCGCACTTCGATGGCCGTATTGTGATGGCTGCAGCCGACGACCTGGAGCATATTTGTTTTTCGGTTAACGGTTTTCGGTTTAGTGTCTTCGGTTTTAATCGCGAAACCACAAGCGGTTTTTTCATCCCTTATAATTCATCTGGCACAAATCGGGCAATAAATTGCCCGGCCCTCACTGTCCACTGCCCACTGACCACTGCCCACTATATCTAATATTTAATTACTCATCCCTTTTCAGGCTCTTCCTGGCGCTCTTGGACGTTTGACTTTTCCAGATTCCGCCCGCCGCCGTGTTGCGTTTTAAGCGACAAGCCCAGGGCCAGGGCGGCCGCGAGGAACACGAAACTGATGAGGGTCAAATAAACCACTTTCCGCCCCTGTCGGGCCGGCTTGTAAACTTGACTTATAACAACCGCCGCCAACAACCAGATAAACATCGAAAGCGTGCTTACGACCAGGGGATCGTATAAAGGAAGGCGGTCCTGTCCCGGCCGATGATCGATGGAATTGAGAACCATGCCTCCCAAAACGCCGATCCCCAACAGAATCAAGGCAATGATTATTGCACGTTGATTGATTCTCAGCAGCCATTCCAGACTGGGCAGGCGCGGACCTTGTCCCATGGGCCGTTTCCGTTTCAAGCGCCGCATTTGCTCGAGATACATTACTCCGGCGGCGAATGCGACCAGCATCGACACGGCCGCGGCAGCCAGCGATGCGCCGTGGATCGCGCCCCAGACCTTCGAGGCCGGTTCGCGGGGGAACGGCGCCGCTGAGGCCGCAAATGCCGCTATGCCGATAAGCACCAGAACGATGGGCAAGAGGAAAAGACCGATCGAAGTCCGCGGATTAAAAAACAAGAGGTACAAATACACCGCCATCAGCGCCCAGGCCGCCACCAGGTACCAATCCCGCCAACTCGAAAGCGGCACGCCCGTGGTGTTCGCCGCGCGGTAATAAAGATACACGGTATGTGCGAACAATCCGGCTCCGGCCCAAGCCAGCATTATCGCCCCGCGAATCCCGCTGCGAAACAGCAGGCGCGAGACCTCCATAGCCAGGACGATGGCGTAACTGGCGGCGAAACAGATTATGCCCACGCGGGATAGCATCATGGCGAACTATTTTTCCAGCTTGTATTGGCTGAGTTTTTTCCGCAGCGTGTTGCGGTTCATGCCCAGGCGATCGGCGGCCTTGATTTGGACGTTTTCGCACTCGGCCATGACTTGGGCGATCAGTTCCCGCTCCACGCGATTGACGATTGTCGCCTGGAGATTATCGGCTTGCGGGCCGCCGCTGGCAATGCCTTGCTCGATCAGTTCCGCGGCCAGCGTGGCCATGTCGGCTGTGCGAAGGCGTCCGATGCGCCGTGGTTTCTGGCCCAGCACCGCCTCGGGCAAAAGATCGCCGGTCAATTCGTCGCCCGGCGCCAGGACCACCGCGCGTTCGACGTAGTTTTGCAGTTCGCGGACGTTGCCCGGCCAGTCGTAATTCACCAGGGCCTCCATCGCCTTTGGTTCCACGTGAGGTACGTGCCGCAGGTTCC
>JBEKSO010000036.1:0-16848 GCA_049516935.1 Thermoguttaceae bacterium | reverse complement strand
CGCGGATGAAAAATCGAAGACGGCCGATCCATTGACGGCGTCGGCGTCTTGGGCGGCGCTGAACACCACTCTTTGCGTCTGGTTCCAATTCTTCGAAGTGAAGGTAAGCGTAGTGGGATAGGCGGCAAGGTCCGCATCTCCGCCTGCCTCCGGAGCGATGGTCACCGTTACGTCTGCTATCGGTTGGTAGGACAGTTTTACGTCGACAAACTTGAATCCGCCTTCAGGCACGGAGATGTTGTCGCTTGTTATTAACACGGGCGACGCGTCTTTATCGATGGATATCGCAGTGAACGCGCCTACCGCGTAACCTGATGAGGTTAAGAGGAAGCTGGATATGCCATTTGAATCGTCAGGATCCGCAGCCGCGGTAACGGTTACCGTCTGCGGCGTGCTCCAGTTGGCGGGAGTAAAAGTGAGAGACGTTTTATCGGCCGAAATGCTCGGATCGCCGTTTGGTTGTTGGATTATGTCAACAACAACCTGTCCCGTGGGCGCTGCCGGCAAAGCGACGGTGAAGGTCCCGGTAGTTCCCTCCAAAATCGACGCTTCCGTTGGCGTTATCACGAGATCGGGCGTGTCGATCTCCATGGCCGTAACTATCTGGGTGCTGTAACGATTAGCGGTTACTAAAAAGTCTCTTGTTCCGTTGATGCTGTCCGCGTCGCGAGCGGCGTCGATCGTCACGGTCTGGTCCACGTTCCAGTTGTCAGGTGTGAAAGTGAGTCTCGTGGGGTCGGTTGGAAGCGTAAGATCCGCGTCACCTACGTCTTGCGCTATCGAGACTGTCACACTACCGGTGGGTTGTGCTCCCAGGTGGACGGAGAAAGTGTTGGACCGCCCTTCTAATACCGGCACCAAATTTCTTGAGACCACGATTGAAAACGTGTCGATTTCAGTCGCGTTGACTGTTACCGGTCCGTAATGCGCAGGATCGGACGATGTAATAGTCCAACTTGCGATTCCATTGAGATTGTCCGCATCGTTTTTCGATGTAATCGTGACCGGCTGAGACGCGTTCCAGTTGCCTGCGACGACAGGGGGGCCCGGTTTATCGGCACTAAATGTGAGTGTTATCGGACTAATGGTAAGGTCGGGATCGTTGCCGGTAACCGGGGTAATTGTAATAGTCACGTCGTCGGGTGTTCCATCCCCATCCGCGTCCAACGTGGGTGCGCTGTTAAGCGCAATTGTAAACGTGTTTGTAGAGCCTTCTGGTACGGCCACGTTGACGGATGAAACAATCAATCCGGCAATAGGATCGTGATACAAATCGGTCTCCTCCACAGTTACAGCCTCGGGGGCATAACCCTTTGCGTATAACATCAGGAGCGCCGTTCCATCGAGGTAGTCTTTGTCGTATTGCCCGCTTACGGTTACCCGTTGCGGAGTGTTCCAATTGAAAGGCGTGAAATTAAGAGTCGTGGTATCGCCGGCCGGTTGAGCTGCGGCATTGACCTTGATGGATGGATCGCTGCCTGCCGCTTTGCTAACCGTTACCGTAACGTTTGAAGTCGGTTGAGAAGCCAGGGCAACCGTGAAAAAGTTCGTGCCTTCAACCCTGTTCAGGGTGGCCGGATTGTCCTCCGTAATCGCCACGTCAGTCGTGGAAACCACGAGCCTGGGCACGTCGATCTCATGCGCGGCAACTGTCTGCACCGCATAGGCGGAATCGGATACTAATTGGAAATTCCCGGTTACATAATCTATTTGGCTTTCGCCCACGTAAAAATACGCCGTGCCGTTGACTATGTCGGTATCCAAGTCAGCGCTTAGCGTTATCGTCTGGGGCGAGTTCCAGTTGAAAGCATTGAAAAACAAGGTCGGCGGAGATGGGGGCAGTGCGGGCTGAGTGACATTAATATCCCGGTCGCCGTCGGCTCTCTTTAAGATGGATACGTACAAAGGCGTAATCGGAGCGGCGGAAAGGCTGACCGTAAACGAATTCGACCCGCCTTCTTGAACCGACAAGTCATTTACGGAAAGTATGATGGAGGGCGCGTCGTTGTCGATCTCGGTCAGGATTATGCTGTGACCGGTGTAACCCGTGGCGGTTGCTGAAAGCGTGGCCGTTCCATTTAACATGTCGGCGTCTTCTTTCGCGGCGACTTTTACCGTCTGCGGCGTATTCCAATTGCTGGAGGTGAAAGTAAGCGTGTTCTGGTTGCCCAAAGTAATCGGATCGGTGTCAAAGGTCAGATCCGCATCGCCGCCCGCCAATTTAGCGATATTTACAGTAACGTTCGATGCAGGCTTTCCGCCCAGCCAGACGGTGAAGGTGTTAGTGCTGCCTTCCGGAATATAAAGGTTGTCGGTGGAGAATCTTATGCTGTTTGAGTCTACTTGTGTTGCGGTTACCGTTTGCGTGACGATACCGGTTATCGAGACATCGAAGATTGCCGTTTCATTGGTATTGTTTGTGTCGTTATCCGAGGTAATGGTCACGTTCTGCGCCTGGTCCCAATTGGCGGGAGTGAATGTAAGCGTGGACTGAACGTTTTTAAGAACATTGGACGGGTCTTCCGTTCCCGACTCCTTGGCGACGTTTACCGTAATCGCTGAAGTGGGTTTGCTGGCGAGCTTGACAGTAAAGAAGTTCGACGAACCCTCGGGGACTGAAATTACATCGTTTGAAATCACCAAATTCGGCAGATTGATTAGCGCCGCCGGAGAAAATCGTTCCGCGAATATATCCGTTTTACTGCCGGGAGTAACCGAATCGGGCACCACGCTCTGCCAGGTAATCACAAAATCGCCGTCGGGGTCCATGGCCACTGCGGCAGAAGTCTGATCGTATAAATCCAGCCCTATCGTATAAGGATTGTCCGGCTCGGGCGGATTAACCCGGAATTCGGGGCCGGGCTCTTTCATGGTCGTAATTGCGCTGGTGTTTAGCGCGGATAATTGTTGGACTGTAAGCGGCTTGCCGTCCGAACCGTAAATTTGTCCAAACAGCATTTGCGGTTGATCCGTCTTGCCCATGTCGCCGACAAAAGTAATGTCGAAGGTTCGCAATCCCTGCGGGTCGTCGCCGGGCATTATTACGGGAGCCACTTTAACATAACTATTTCCGTTTAGGTCTTTGCCCAGCGCCGCATCGAATGCCGATTGAATCGACATTGCCGTATCAGCGGGGTTGGTGGGCGAGACGAGAATGCGCGGCACTCCGGGCGCGGCAGCAAGTATGCCTACATCGGTTCTTGTCCGCAGAGAAGTGATTTCGTAGCCGGGAAGGTAGCCTGAAGTCCATGCCGGCTCCTGTATCTGCACAAGGCTCATCGCCTGACCTTGCGAGGCATCGCCGAAGTCCACCTCGTAATCCCTGGGTCCCAAGGCCTTCACTTGCACGTCTTCCGCCGCTCCGCCCAGCGATTGCAAAGCCTGCTGCATCAAGTAAGCCGGATTCAAGGCGGGATCGCTGGAAGTATATTGGGTTTCATTGAAGTTGATCGGTTTTGACACTTCAGTGAGGGGGTCAATGTAACCGTCGCCGTTAACGTCGAGGGCCAGTTTGAACACTCCTTGGATGTTGGTGGGCGCTGCGCCGGCGATGGGCGAAACCGTAGAAAAAGATATTTTCTGCACGGAATTGCCGCCGTATACCAGGGAAAATTTAGTGGCCCCGACCGGCAATACGATTCGCTGCACCTCGTCGGTGTAATAGCGGGCGTAGATATTCGCGTCTTGAACGT
The DNA here is from genome assembly GCA_049516935.1 of Thermoguttaceae bacterium. Classification (GTDB taxonomy): domain Bacteria; phylum Planctomycetota; class Planctomycetia; order Pirellulales; family Thermoguttaceae; genus JBEKIK01. The sequence continues at coordinate 13,156 of JBEKSO010000036.1, read as the reverse complement.
ATCCGCCCAAGCCGTTGTTGGCCTCGGGATCGAAAATCTGGTCGTATCGGGTCCAAGCCACCACGAAGTCGCCGTTGTTGTCCGTGGCCACCGACTGGGTCGAGGTGTATACAGTCGAACCTGAAGAGCTTGTTGTGCCGGTGCCTTGAATGCCGGGCGTCTGATTGACCAACTGATCAGGCAGAATGCTGGTTGTCACCGTAAGCAGCATGCGTTCTTCCAGCGGATCGATCATCAGTCGCCGGTTGCGGCCGCCCGCCGCTTTGCGGAGATTTCGCCCGCTGAAAAAATCCATGATGCTCTCCCAAGAGGTCCCAATACGCTGAAATTTAGGCATTCGTAATAATGACATGATTAAAAAACCTCACGAAATTTTTCCGGCTTGCGGAATTTATTTTAACGCTTAAGCCCTAACTGGTCCTGCCACACCCTCGACAGCGGGTTTGGCAAAATTCTGCTCATCGATGTTGTTATTGTTTTCAGTCGCTGCCGCGTCATCGCGGATTTCATTGCCGGGTCGCAGCCAAAAGGCCGAATCAGGATTGATTATCGCCTGGCGCGTCGCCGGTTTATCCAAGTTTAAAATCATCGGCCTCTTTTGGCCGGATAAAAATTGCACGTCGTATATCTCTTCGCAACCCTGGGTGAATTCGAAAAATCCCGCTTCCTTGCCGGAGCGCAGATCCACGACCGCTATACCGCAACGCAACCGCTCATAGCGCGTTTGCACGGGCAAACCCCCAAAAATGTGTTTTTCCCTGATACGCGACAGTCCCACCACCGCGTATGGCCCGATGAAGCACAAACCCCGTAAATATCCGGGCAACCCGCAAACCGCGTTTTGCCGGCCGCTTGCAACGTCGACGGTAACCAACTCCCCGGCGCCGGAGTTCAAGACCCATAACCGACCGTCGTACCAGCGAGGCGAATGCGGCATCGAAAGGCCTTGGCTTACGATCTCGTCGCTTGTTATGTCGATCACTATGCCGCCGGCGGCCTTGTTATCGCGCCAGGCCCCGGCGCTGTCCGTAGTTCCCAGAGCCGTTACATACTTAGGCCGGTTTTCACAAAGTGCCAAACCGTTTAGATGGCAACGATCCTCCGGCACCAGATCGCTCACAAAATCAGGCTTCCAAAAAGGAATGAAGTTGAAATCGAAACTCACTCGCGCAAGGCAGGAAAAGCGCGTGGCTGTTAATATTATCCCTTCGCTTGAAATCGACACGTCATGGGTATGCAAATCGCCCGTGTGATATGTCGCACGGGGTAAATACAGGGCATCGTAACGTCCGGGTTGATTTTCCAAAAAATCATGGGCCAACAAAGGACTATTGGAAAAAATGTGCAAATCGTAACGCGTAGCCAAAACAATGCGGTTCCCTGCAGCGGCCAGCCCCAAGGGCTTGTCGAAATCACGCATCAATAGCGTCAATTGGCGGCCGTCCCAGCCGATCATCGCCACCTTGCCCGCCTGATATGTAGATATCGCCAGCGACCCGCCGGCCTGGGCGAGAAACTCTTCAAATGTCGCTGATGCGAGACATTGAATTTCCACGCGTTCGTTCATCTAACTCTCTGTTCCTGCATTTACTGTCACAAAATGACGGCAACTACATATTGCCCATCCTGCACAATAAAGCCTCAAGCTCCTAATAGTTAATGAGAGACAATTTTTACAAATCTGTCAAACTAAATAAAAGATTCCCCGTTACCTTAAGCTAAATACATGCCAAAAGTAAAATACACTCCAATTAATTAGAAATACTCCCATTACTACCTATGCTACGCAGATGCCTCATCTTATCATGATTGGACTATTTAGGCACGTCAAGTGTGAAAAACCCTGTTCATACGGCTTGTCCGAAGGTATTTTCTATACTCCACTAGTGGTGGGAATGCAATTAACCCACTAAGTTATGATTCTAATAATGAGTTTAATAATTAGCAGTATGTCTAATAGGGGGGAACTCTTGCAAGATAACAAAGAGTATTATTATTGAACACTTTTGTTGATAATAACATACAAAAAACGTTAAAACTTATTTGGAAACGGCTATTTTAGCAAGCCATCAGAGAGGGGCCAATTTCAATCCCACTGTATTTGTGGGACGCCAGAATCTCGGGCGAATTTTATAGTAAGAAAAGGTGCCGCAGTTGGGGGTATTCGTTACAGGCTAAGAGATTTATCCTACTAAAACCTCCACCGTCATCCTGAGTGAAGCGAGCGTCATCCTGAGCGAAGCAACCGTCATCCTGAGCGAAGCGAAGGATCTCCGTGGGAGTGGTAATTTGTCCGCATTTCACCCACCAATCCTCCCAGATTCTTCGCTTCGCTCAGAATGGCAAGACTGATTCGGGATAGGCTCTTAATAAAAAACCTACACAGGTGGGGCAGGAACCTGCAGAGGTCGATTAAACAAGGGCTTAGCCCTGATCAATGTTTTGTTTTGTGACAATGTCTTTTGGCATCCAACCGGGTTTACCTCTCGGTCGGATCTGGGCATAATCACAAAGAAAAACTACGTGGGTATGTGAATCAAATTTCGACAGTAGGCCGTATCTTCTTCTTAATTAATATCTTTCTGTTTTTATTGCTTTCGCATAACCGCAATTCAGAGTACATTATCGTGTGGAATTTACGGCTGGGTGTGAGATTTGACACTCGTGTCGTCGTCTCGCCGAGTAAACTATTGAGGTTTTCATAGTAAATGGTCCCGGCCGTCCGTCGGGATGCCGGGAAATAAGGTAAAATTATGATACATCTGTTCATTTTCCTTGACAACATCAATAAACTTCAGTTGAGGTTGCTTTGGAATTCGCATTTTGCCCGCTGTGAATACAGGTTGGGTTAATATGCGTTTGAGATAGCGTGAGGGAGTTTCTAAGATGATTATTAAACGTTGTTGGCCGAAAGTGTGGTTGGCATTTTTGTACTTACTCTATGCTTGCACAATTTCCGGTCAAGCGGATGAAAAACCTCAAGCCAATAAAGATAAACAGGATTCCTCGCGCTTCATTCGTTTAAGCCGGGACGCAAACAACCAGCCCCTTGCCTTGGAGGCGGCCATCGTCAGATACATCCCCAAGGATCGCGGCAAAAATACACCAACTGTTGACCTGGTTACGGCGGTTCATATTGGTGAAAAGAATTATTACGAGCAACTCAACCGGGAATTTAAAGGATATGACGCCGTCCTCTACGAACTCGTCGCTCCCGAAGGCGTGCGTGTGCCCAAAGGCGGCGGCTCGGGATCGGGTAGTTTTATCTCCATGATCCAGAAGGCGATGAAAGACGTCCTGGAACTGGATTTTCAACTGCAAATGATCGATTATACCCGCCCTAATTTGATCCATGCCGATATGTCGCCCGCACAATTCGCCGAGTCCATGAACAAGCGCGGCGATAGTATGCTTTCCATGTTCATCCGCATGATGATCGCCGCCATGAACCAGCAGGATTCTCAAGAAACCGCCGCCTCCGACGCGCAGTTGCTTATGGCGCTTTTCGACGAGGATAGAGCCATGGCCTTAAAACGCGTCATGGCTGAACAATTTCAATCGATGGACGGAATGCTCTCCGCGGTGGAAGGCGCCGATGGATCGACGCTGATCAGCGAACGCAACAAAGTCGCTCTTGAAGTCTTGCGCAAGCAAATCGGCGAAGGCAAGAAAAAACTGGCGATTTTTTACGGCGGCGGTCACATGCCCGATTTCGATAAACGGCTGCGCGACCAATTCGGCCTGGTGCCCAGCGGCACCCGTTGGCTCGTGGCCTGGGATCTAAAGGGCAAATCCAAACCGGCGCCTGATGAAAAAAAGCCGTAATGCCGTATTCGACAACGACTTCCGCCTGAATTTTTGAATGCCGTCGACCTCTGCCGGCGGTTTCCCTGCGACCTTTACAAATTTCCCGCATTATTTCATACTGTCGCTTTGAATTAGATGGACAATCGAGGATTATTTAGGCCTCCTCCTAGGTTTTAGCGCATCTCAGGAGCGGACAAGGATGGCAATACTCTCAATGAACGAGACGACCACCTTTCGCTGGTCGTTTGAGGAAGACGTGGCCCATTACAGCGCGGCCGGAATCCCGGCCCTGGGCGTATGGCGGCAAAAACTCTCCGATTGCGGCCAGGCCAAGGCCTTGGAATTGCTTAGACATAGCGGGCTAAAAGTTTCGCATCTGTTCTGGGCAGGCGGATTCACCGGCAGCGAAGGCCGCAATTTTCGCGAAAGCATCGAGGACGCCCAAGAGGCCCTGTTGACCGCCGCCGCGCTGAATACCGATACCTTGATAGTCGTCAGCGGCCCTCGGGCCGGTCATACTTTCAACCATGCCCGAAGCTTGCTGCAAGAGGCTTTGAAAAAACTTTCGCCCCAAGCCGCCGAACTAGGCGTTTCACTGGCCATCGAAGCCATGCATCCCGGTTGCGCCGCCGATTGGACCTTCTTAAATACCATTGATGATGTCCTGGACGTCATTTATGCCGTTGCCAGCCCCCAAGTGAAAATCGTATTGGATACATATCATCTCGGGCTGAATCCCCGGCTCATCGATCGAATTGCCGAAATCGCACCGTACATATCCATCGTTCAGTTGGGCGATGCTCGGCGCCCGCCCGACGGCGAACAAAACCGTTGCCGACTAGGCCAGGGCATTGTCCCGCTCCGCGAAATCGTCTCTGCCCTGAAATCAGCCGGATACGCCGGATATTATGATGTCGAACTTCTGGGCGAAGATCTGGAAACAAGCGAATATAGCTCCTTGCTCGACCATGCCAAAATCGCCTTTGCCGAGTTGGTCGGCGATACTTAGTATTATGGTGGCACGGGCATCCTGCCCGTGGCTTATTCCAGCACTGGCAAGATGCCAGTGCCACGCAAATGCTGTATTTATTTGAAAAGGGCCCTGGTATTTGCTCCCGAAATCACAATTTCTCGGGTTTCCTTTTCCCCGCATCCTCGCTATCATCGCCTTTTATGAGCGTGTTAATGAAAAAACATCCGTCTGGCACACCACTTCGGGCGATCGTCCTGGGGGCCGGACGCCCGGACATACTTGCCGAGGCTCAACGACTCAGCGGCGAAATCGCCCGCCATGTCCAGATAGTTAAAACCGATTTCACCGGCAACGAGGACTTGTCGGCCGTCGATGCCGATCTGGCCATTGTCTTGGGTGGCGACGGCTCGATCCTCCGTGCGGCTCGGCAAATGGGAGATCGCCAATTACCTGTAATAGCCGTTAATCTGGGAAAATTGGGGTTTTTGGCGAATATATCGAAATCTGAGTTGCCTACTACGTTGAGTGATTATCAGGCCGGGCTATTAAACATCGCAGAACATCTAATGTTCGAGTGTTCTTTAATTCGTAACGGCGAAGTTCGGCTCAAACAACTCGGGCTAAACGAAGTGGCCGTCCTGGCAGGCACTCCCTTTTCGCTGATCAACATCAATCTTTACGTTGACTCGGAACTGGCAACAACTTATAGTTGCGACGGATTGATGATCAGCACGCCGGTGGGCTCGACCGCTCATTGTCTTTCGGCCGGCGGACCGATCCTAAGGCAAACCATGCAGGCCTTTGTGATCATGCCCATCAGCCCCCACACACTTACCAACCGCCCTGTGGTCGATTCCGCCGATCACGTGTACGAATTAGAGACGCCCAGTCCCAACCCGGGCGCCTCGGCCGTGGCCGACGGCCGGCTGCTCAGTCTGCTCCAGCCCGGCGACCGCGTCCGGGTGGAACAATCTTCCGCAAGATTCAAATTGATCACCGGCCATGGACACGGATATTATCGCACGCTCCGCGAAAAACTCGGCTGGGGCGGGCAAATTAAATTCAACAAATAATCGCCCAAACTCGAAAGGAAGCGAGTCGGATGGATATCAAAATATTCCTCATTTGTAGTCTGGTTTTCCTGTCTTTGGCCTTTAACTGCCCGGCCGCGGAACAGGAAAAATACACCCTCCGCTACCAGTTCCATCCCGGCGAGACGCTCCATTGGAACGTCTCGCATCACTCGAAGGTCCGCACCGCGGTTGCAGGCGCCGATCAAACGGTCGAAACCATAAGCGACTCGGAAAAAGTGTGGCGGATAAAAGAGGTCAAACCCGACGGAACCGCTACCTTCGAGCATCTGGTCCAGTGGGTGGACATGCGGCAAAACCGCGCCGGAACCAACGAGGTCCGCTACGACAGCCGTACGGACGCGAAACCGCCCATGGGATTCGAAGACGTGGCCGCGTCGGTCGGCGTTCCGCTGTCGATCATAACCATGGACAACCGGGGAAAGATTCTCCAGCGCCAGCGCAAGGAAACAAAAGGCGTGGCGGCCAACGAGGGCGCGATCACCATCCCCCTGCCCGATGAACCTGTCGCCGTGGGGCATGTCTGGACCTTCCCCTGCGATATCGACGTGCCGCTGGAAAGCGGCGGAGTCAAAAAAATCAAGGCCATCCAACAATTCAAGCTGGATAGCGTTCAAACCGGCGTGGCCACGATCAGCGTTTCCACGCAAATCATCACGCCGGTGACCGAGCCCGCCATCGAGGCCCAAGTCGTGCAGCGCGAGGGCACGGGCGTGGTCCGCTTCGATATCGACACCGGGCGGATAATCGGCCAGCGATTGGACGTAGACAAGCACGTGGTGGGTTTCCGCGGCCAGGCCAGCAGCCTCTACTATGTCACCCGTTTTTCCGAGGAGTGGATCCCCGAAACCGCCAATTCCGCCGTAAAATCTTCCCATGCCTTGAAATAATTAGGCATATCGCGGATAGTAGGTGGTAGGTAGAAATGGCGAATGGCAAAGCTCGAATGACGAAAGAATGTCAAAGCACCAATGTCTAATAGTGATAAAAACATTTCTTCATTAGGATTTAGTCATTCTTTAGACATTCGTCATTCGTACTTCGACGTTCCCTAGCCCCTAACCCCCCGCCCCTGATTCCTCGATCTTTGCCCATGCGCCGAAACGATATACGCAACGTTGCCATTATTGCCCACGTCGATCACGGCAAAACGACGCTGGTCGATTGCATGTTGCGGCAGAGCGGCCGCTTCCGCGATACGCAATTGCAGGGCGAGTGCATTCTCGATTCCAACGAACTGGAGCGCGAACGCGGTATTACCATCCTCGCCAAGAATATCGCGATTCCGTACGAAGGGGTGAAAATCAACATCATCGACACGCCCGGCCACGCCGATTTCGGCGGCGAGGTGGAGCGCGTGGTTGGCATGGCCGACGGGGCCCTGCTTTTGGTAGACGCCGCCGAAGGCCCCATGCCGCAAACCCGCTTCGTGTTGTCGAAGGCCTTCCAGTGCGGTGTGCGGCCCATCGTGGTGATCAACAAGATCGACCGCTCCGACGCCCGGCCTCACGAAGTCGTCGACGAAGTGCTCGATTTATTCATCTCCCTGGGGGCAAGCGACGCGCAGGCGGACTTCGCTTTTATCTTCGCCAGTTCGAGACTCGGATTCGCCACATTCGATCCGGCCCAACCCAGCGACAACATCCATCTCTTGATGGACATGATCCTGAAAAAAATCCCCGGCCCAGACGTCGAGCTGGGAGAACCCCTGCGAATGCTGGTCACCACGCTCGACTGGTCCGATTATACCGGGCGGATCGCCATTGGACGCGTCCAGTCGGGCACGATCCGCAAAGGGCAAAGCGTCGTGCTCATGCAGGCCGGCGATAAGATTACGCCCTCCCGCGTGGTTTCGGTATTTTTATTCCAGGATCTCGGACGTACTGAAGTTCACGAAGTCGACGCCGGCGACATCTGCGCGGTCGTCGGCCTGGAAAACGTGGAAATCGGCGACACGATTTCCGACCCCCTATCGCCCCGCGCTCTGCCCAGGCTAAAGGTCGACGAGCCTACGCTGAAGATGACCTTCGGCGTAAACACCTCGCCTTTGGCCGGCCGGGAGGGAAAATTCCTTACCAGCCGGCATCTACGCGAACGCCTGTATCGCGAACTGGAGCGCAACGTGGCACTGCGCGTCGAGCCCATACCCGGCACCGAGCAGTATGCCGTTTCCGGCCGGGGCGTGTTGCATCTGTCCGTGCTCATCGAAACCATGCGCCGCGAACTATACGAACTATCCATCGGCAAGCCGCAGGTGATCTTCAAGGAAATCGAGGGAGTTTTACACGAGCCGTTCGAATCGCTGGTGGTCGAAGTGCCCACGGACCGCACAGGGCCGGTGATGGAGCTTATCGGCGAGCGCCGCGGGCAATTGTCCGAAATGAGTTCGCACAACGAATACACGTTCATGATCTTTTCCATTCCGGCTCGGGGCCTGATCGGTCTGAGAACCCGGCTGCTTAACGCCACGCAGGGGACGGCCATCATGCACCACCGCTACGAGGCCTACAAACCGGTGGCCGATTCGATCCCCGGGCGCGCCTGCGGCGTTTTAGTCTCCACGGTCGCCGGCCGGGCAGTAGCCTATGGCCTCGATACCTTGCAGCAGCGTGCCGTTTTGCACGTCGCCCCGCCCGACGACGTTTACGAAGGCATGATCGTCGGTGAAAACAGCCGCGAAGACGACATGAACGTCAATCCTACCAAGGAAAAGAAGCTTTCCAACATGCGGGCAGTCGGCCACGACCGCAACATATTATTAAAGCCCGCCCGGCGCCTGACCTTGGAAGAGGCCCTAGAATTCATCGCCGAGGACGAGCTGGTTGAAGTAACCCCCAGCCAAATCCGCCTGCGGAAAATCATCTTAAAAGAAATCGACCGTCGCCGTGCCGCCAGAGCAGGGGCGTAGGGTTCAGGGTTCAGGAGGGCGGACATTCTTGTCTGCCGCAGGGTTCAGGATCTATTGTTCGGTTTTTTCGTTTTGCACTCCCCTCTCCCAAATGACCGCGGGAAATGTTATGCTGTGTGAAACATATTTGTCTCATAAAACACATTAGAAAGTATTATCATGCAAATTAATCCTGATGACGGTCGGTTGTTTTACAAACTGTATTCGGCATTGATGTTCTATGTTAATGGAAAACTGAAAGTTCTAAAAAAGCCGGTTGCCGACGCCAAGGCTTATGCAAAATTATCGTTCGAGTCGAGGCACAAGGTCCGAGATGTTTTTTACGCCAAGCCTGCATTATTAGGCGAATTCTTGGATGAGAATCCTGCGCGGCTTAAAGCGGACGAATTGGAGATTGTTTCCGGCTGGAAAAATGTTATCTACGATAAATTCTACATTTTTCGATACCTTAAACGATACACGGTCTTTTTCAGAAGCACGGACGAACCCAACAAACTTTATGGAGTTCTCGGTTTGGCCGATCCTATCGAAATAGTTGTTGGCCCATACCTGCCGATCCTAGCCAAGGCTGCGCTTTTACCAATTAAGGGGCAGATTATCTACGACGGTTTGCTATATTGCTACTCTATTTCTTTTGGCGGCGGCTTTCGCGGCATGTTGAATGAAGAATACAAAGAATCCAAGGAAAGAAACGGGATTATCACCTCCCTGCCTTATGACGAAAATTTTCCATCTAAAGCGATAAAAGGCAAAAAACATAAATAAAGTAGTGCCTCTATTGCCACCAGCCGTGTCGTTAGTTAAGGATGGCGATCCAGTAATCTCCGTTATCGAAAGCACTATTATTCACCACGAAAAATCGAAAGGACGAAAAGACAAAAGAAATAACAATAGTTTGTGTTTCGCGTTTTCGTTCTTTCGATTTTTCGCAGTGAAAAAAGAACCTATTTATGTTCAATGAATGGCGGCGTAATCCACTTCCATCACAAAGAAGATTACCGACCTTTTTTCTCCTAATTCACCCCTTCCGTCAACGTGGTAGGCCGGTTACACCCAAATGATTTCAGGAATTAACAAATATTCGGGGTGGTTTAACCCATCAGTATAATTGACTTGTGTACTGGATCTGGCGACAATTATGACCGTTGGCGTGTTTAGATTAAGCGACCTAGGCCCACGGAATAAGGATCAGCCTAAATACACAATAAGCCTCGGAGGACAACACGATGGATATCCTTGTTTCTGTTGTGGTTAGCGCTTTGGTTACTTGGGTGGTTGCTCATTATTATTATCGTCGGACCGAAATAGACGGTATTGATGGTGTGTATGCAAAACGCCTCGACATTTGTGATGAGGGTGACAAGACCTTCTTAATCGCCATGCTCGACATTAATAAACCAATTCCTTTATATGCATGTATCAACGTAGAATTCGAAACCCAAGATGGCCGAAAGGGTTCATGGGGGAGCAACGCCCTCACAATGAGCCGTTCAGTGAACTCTCGTGCAAAACGTTGCATTCAGCATCACTCTGGTAACCACATCGATGAAGACCGAAATATGATTTCTCTCAACGAACGTGGCCTTAAAAATGCCGAATATTTGCTACGCAAGGAATACAAATCCTCACGATTCTCCATGATCGACGATAATGAAAATACACGTATTGGATTGTTTCGATACGGACACAACCGTGAACCGAAGAAGGGACATTCTGATGATTCGGGTCCAAAATTTATGTTAACCACCGGCGCTTTTTAGATTTATTATTCTTAATTCCGAGGAAACCATACATAATTTCTTTGCTGTTTATGTTCAATATCAGGTTAATATCCGGACTTATCAAGTCTTGAGCCAGAGGGTAAATTCTTTTCGCGACATGGGATTATCCATCCAGGATGTATCCGGCTCGGGCAGGCGCTGGGCGTCGCGGACTGTTAGCCAGCCGCGGGGCAAATCCATGGTGCTTTTCGTACCCTTGCGGGTCAGCCACTGGAATTTTCGCGCCTGGTCGCACTTGCGGGCAATTTCCAGCGTGATTCGCACGTCTTGGGTCACATAATCGAGCACGTCCTGATATTGGCCCTTTGCCCAAAGCCGCGGGGCCAGCAGGCCGGACATGCCGGGCGTTTTGCCGGGGATTTTCAGGGCCTCGGCCGATTTATCCAGGGACACGGGAAAACCGCGGTCGCAAAATACGTGAAACATCATGTCCACGTGGTTTAAGGCCAGGTCTTTGCACTCGGCCCAAGCGGCGGATTCCTCGGCAAGGATATCCAAGTCGAATCCCAGGCCGTTCCAGGTCAAGAGAGTGTAGCCGGCTTCAACCAGTTTGAGTAATTCAGCGACGACATTTCCGGCCTCGGCCTGCGACATTTGTTTCGCGGGAGTTCCGTCGGCGTTTTTCCCGTGCCATAGGAGCGGTTCCTTGGCGTCGCATTTCAGCGCCGCGGCGCAGGCGATGCCCAGCGGGCGATAGGGCCTCCAATTAAAGTCGGCCTCAGGAATGTCCTTTGCCGTCTCGATGTCGAATGCCAAATATTTTCGTGTCATTGCAAGCAGACGGGAATGTCTGTCCTCCTGGTTTATTGAGTCTCAGGTAAGTAATGTCGTGTGAAAACCCTCAAACGCGCTCGCCGTTGGCTCGCGGCTAAACAACAATAACGACATTTATTACCTGATATTCAATAGTTATTATATTTTGTCATGGCCGCTAACATCGCCGCCAACCGCGAATAATTGCATTTCTTATTGCGTTTTGATGTTATCAGTTGCCGTTTTGCATGTCAATCCATGGGTGAGAATCGCAAAGGCAACAGCGGCGAGTGATTCCAGATGGATAACAAATGAGTTTTCCATCAGCCGGATGCTGACAAGCCTTTCGTGGTATGCGAAAAATGAATTTATGGCGGAGGTTTAAGGCATTGCGACATCAAGTCATGCTCGATTTGATATTCAAATCGCCAAAGCGCGGATTATAGTCTTGTCTGCGCATATAATTCATTGTGCCTTGCGTTTGGAAAGCGAAAACGAAATCGAATGAATGTTAAAGATTTATGATTTTCCAGTTATTCCGGCAAGTACGACATTTTATGAAAGGATAGATCATGAAAATTGCCGTCACAACACCATCAGGACACGTAGGAAGCGCCGTGGTCGATTTCCTTTTGGACTTCGGCGGCGACATTCGAGTGAAGCTCTTGGCCCGGCGTCCCAAAGACCTGGATAGGTTCGTGCGAAGGGGGGCCGAATTGGTCATCGGCTCCCAGGACGACGCCGACTTTCTCGTCTCGGCCACGCACGACGTGGACGCCCTTTTCTGGGTCACTCCGCCGGGCTACGGCTCGGACAACGTGCGAGCGTTTCAAAATCGTCTCGGCATTGCGGGGGCGTTTGCCATCCGCGACAATCGCATTCCCCGCGTGGTCAACCTATCGTCCATCGGAGCCCAGTTGAGTTCCGGTGTGGGGCCGATCTGCGGCCTGTACGACGTGGAAGGCATCCTCGATGAAGCGGCCGACAACATCACGCACTTGCGGCCCGGTTTCTTCTTCGAAAACTTTCTCATGCAACTGGATTCGATCACGAAATGGGGAAGGATTTCCTTGCCCTTATCCGGATCGCGGTCATATCCCATGATCGCTGCACGGGACATCGGCCGCGTGGCGGCGATGCGCCTGTCCGATCCGACCTGGAAGGGGATGTACATCCGCGAATTGCACGGACCGGCTGATATGAGTTTCGACGAAGCTGCGGAGATAATTTCCCAAGTCCTGGGGCGAAAGATCCTTTTCATCCGCTCCGACAAGCAAGAGGCCCGCCATGTTCTGCTCAATACCGGCATGAGCGAGAACCTCGCCGATTTGTTGCTGGAAATGTACGATGCGGTCGAATCGGGAAGGCTGCAGCCCTTACAGCCGCGTTCGCTTGAATCGACCACGCCGACCACGCTGACGGAGTTCGTCCACGAGGTCATGCTGCCGCTGATCGCGCAGCCGGTAGCCCATTGATATGCGAATTAGATCGAGCATGACTTATTTAGCCCCCGATGAACACACCGGGGGTTTGCCTTATTAGGCTGACATATATAGCCATTGGCATTTCCACATGGGGCCCCCGGTGTGTTCACCGGGGGCTAAATATGTTGCATTGAAGCAACATAGCCTCAGATATCTCCGCATCTTCAAGCATCGGGATAATTGCCGTAAGTCCTTGATATCAAATATCATTTCCACAGGGCATATACATTGGCCGGAATTGTCCGGGGATTTCGGCATCTTGTTTGCATCTGAGTATGTCCGCTGAAACTCGTGCCGGGAGAGCCTTGGTCCCCTCGGGCTCTCCCGGTTTGAGAAAAGCGCGACCGATGGTCGCGGCT